>JAFADI010000235.1 GCA_023424965.1 Bacillota bacterium | reverse complement strand
TTGACGAAAAAATACGGCGAGTTTACCGCAGTAAATGATTTGAACCTTACGGTAAGGGAAGGGGCGATATTCGGCTTCCTGGGGCATAACGGGGCAGGTAAAACCACCACCATTTCCATGCTTACCACGCTGATACTTCCTTCTGAAGGAAGTGCAAGCATTGGAGGCCTGGATGTTGTGAAAGACAACCTGAAAGTGAGGCAGATACTTGGATACTTGCCTGAAAGCGTCAAGTTGTACGGAGATCTTACCGCCTATGAGAATCTGAAATTTTTCGGAGAGTTATCCGGCGTAAAAAATATAGATAAAAGGATTGACGAGGTTTTAGAGCTGCTCCAGTTTACCGGATGGAAAAATAATAAAATCGAGACATTTTCAAAGGGAATGCGCCAGAGGATAGGGATTGCCCAGGCGCTGCTCCATAATCCAAAGATTTTATTTCTGGACGAGCCTACCTCAGGACTTGATCCGCAGGGTACCAGGGACATGAGAGATTTGCTGCTTACCTTGAACAAAAACTGGGGTACCACCATTTTTATGAATACGCATCTCCTTTCAGAGGTTACAAAAATTTGTACCGATATAGGCATCATCAGCGGCGGCAGGCTTTTACTCTCCGATTCCCTGGAAACAATCGAAAAGCAGTTTACCGGAGAAAAGTCACTGGAGGAAATCTATTTCAGGATCGAGGGGGATGGGCGACATGCGGCAGATATGGACCATTGCAAAAAAGGAATTTAAGACTGCCTTCAAGGACAAGGTTTTTATGATAATAACGCTGCTTTTTCTCATCCTCTCAATCATATCAGTCTATATCGGCTCCAGTACAAAAAATGCAGAACTGAAGGCCTACTCGGATATCGTAGAACTGTCAAAGTCCCAGGGGTCCCAGGCATTTCCGCCAAAACCGGAGATTTATCCCCTGGCGATACTCCAGAATATTATTCGCTATGTAAGCATTGTAGGGGCGGTACTGGCTATATTTCTTGGTTTTGATACCTTCAGCGGTGAAAAGGAGAATGGCACCATGAAGCTGCTGCTGTCGAGGCCGTTATACCGTGATCAGCTTATTACAGGCAAGCTGCTGGGAGGGGGCCTGGTGATTGGTTTACTGCTTCTTGTCACGTTATTCTTCAACACCATTCTCTTTTCGATGGTTTCCGGACTTACTCCCGGATTGGGTGAAATCAGCCGGTTGGTGACATTCATGTTTATTGCGTTTGTCTACATGATGTCCTTCTATGTTGCAACCATGTTTGTATCGATTAAAACAAGTGACAGATCTTTTGGCTTTCTGGTTATGCTTATCCTCTGGGTGACAGTGAGCTTCGTCATCCCTCAGCTTGCTGAAAGCCAGAAATCCTTTGCCTATGCCATGAATTCGACCGCCCAGACGGTCACACAGGTTCCAACGGATACCGTCCTGTCAAAAACCATTGAGATGTTCTCCCCCACCGTTCATTTCCAGAATATCGGGGGCGACTTGCTGCAAACGGTTTCTGAAACGGTAAATTCAAGCGTAGGAACTATTCTGCAAAAACGGCTTCTGATCCTTCTGTATATGCTTGCTCCGGGAATCCTGCTGTTGTTCGGGTCCTACAGAGCATTTATAAAGGAGGTTGGGTAGCATGAAGTGCCTGAAAAGAGTGACTTTGTTGTACATCTTGCTTGCCTTGCTTTCCTCCCTGTCTATTTCCGTATCAGCGCAGCCAGCGGGCAGCAAGGCATTCACTATTAATGCTATGGCATCTGCCGCCAATGAAGCTTCGTTCAAGCTGTTGATAAGGAATGACGATTCCAGCCCGCATAAGTATCTATTGAAATATGGGATGGTCCCTGGTGTGCAGCAAGCCTATTTTACCCTTGACGGCAAAATTGCAACCCAGGTGGAAGTCAATGCCCAGGGCAGCGCCGAAATAATTTTTACGGTCAAAATGCCTGACAATTCTCCGGCCGAAACCACTACAATCGATACCCAGGCCACCCGTGATGACGGACAGGTGTTCTTTCTCCCTGTTTCAGTTACAGTAAACCGCGACTTTTCTCTTGCAATAACAAACAGGCTTGACAACCTGAGTGCAATCACCGGTCAGGAGCTGAGCTTTGACATATCCGTATCAAACAACGGGAATAAGAGTCTCAATAACATAAAGCTGTCCCTTGACCTTCCCTACAAATGGATACTGCAAGGAACCAATCCCGGAAAGCTGTCCCTGAAGCCAGGGGAAGCCGGGACATACAAGGTGAGGGTTTCCATACCGCCTTCACAGGCTTCCGGGAATAACACAATAAAAGTCTCTGCGGTAGCGGGCAGTACAGCTAGCCCTAAAGTTGAAATACCGGTATCCGTACACAACAATCCCAATTATCTTTTTTGGGTCATCGGAATTATTTTGCTGGCGGGAGCAGGGACACTGCTTTATTTTCGCAAGCATGGCAGACGGTGAAAGGGAGGTGAAAACAAGATGAACGCAACAATGAAAATTGCCCGCAAGGAAATTACGGATGCCCTCAGGAACAAGCTTTTTCTTATAACGCTTGGCCTCCTCCTGCTGCTTACGGTTGTATCAATCGTGCTTGGTGCACTTCAGGTCAGAGCAGCAATGGCTGATTACAATAACTCCATCGAGTTCTTAAAATCCATGGGGAAAACGGAGCTTCCGCCCAAACCGAACCTCAATCCCCTGGCAGCATCCAAGGGGTTTGTAAACTATCTCAGCATGATTGGCGCACTGCTGGCCATGCTTCTTGGAAATCATGCCATTGTAAAGGAAAAGAGGAGCGGCACCCTGAAGCTTATCCTTTCCAGGCCGGTATACCGGGATTCCCTGCTGAACGGGAAACTGTTCGGAAACCTGGGGCTTCTGGCGGGTATCTCCCTGATGGCCGGGATTATAACTTATATATCGCTGCAGGTTGTTGGAAGTGTTTCTCTATCAGGAGACGAATTTTTACACATGGTATTCTTTTTTATCCTGTCCTTCCTTTACATGACAGTGTTTATGGTGCTGGCAGCAACCGTTTCGCTTATGAGCCGGAACGGAAATAAAGCTCTTCTGATGACCATTATTGTCTGGTTGGTATTTGCATTTGTATTCCCCCAGATCGGGGATACCATGGATATGGATAACCAGCTGCCGGGAGGCTTTTTTGCCCAGATGGGAATGAGTAAGGATCAGGAGCATAAGGTGCTGGAAAATTTCAAGTTTTATGAGACCTTAAGGAACAGTGTTGAGGAAACGTCCCCCACAAAGCATTACGAGCGGGTCAGTTTTGCTTTGCTGAATGTAAAACCGGGTTTTGAAAACAACACGGCAGCAGAAGTATTGCAGCTAAAATGGATTAACCTGATAGGCCTGACCGCTCCAAGCCTGCTTTTGTGTCTGGTATCCTATGCAGTATTTTTAAAACGTGAAGATATCTATTCAAATCAATAAAATTTCAGGAGGCTATCATGATGAAATATTTTAAAAACTTAAAGAGAGTCCTTGCAGCAGTCATGGTATTAGCGATGAGCGCAGTCCTTTTCACAGGTTGTTCAGGCAATAACACACCAAAAGACAGTAATGCATCCGCTATCAACGCATCAAGCAGCACAGCGCCGGTCAACCAAACTCAGGGCAGCTCCACAAATACATCGCCAAAGGCGACAGGCACGGATACGGATGGGGACGGAATTCCGGATTCTGTTGAAAAAACTTATGGAACAAACCCCTCGGCTGCAGATACCGATGGAGATGGTGTTCCGGATAAAACCGATAAAGATCCGGTCTTTACGCCAAGCCTTATTAAAGAAACCTATACAACTGCTTTACCGGTAAAAGTGAAAGACGCAAGAGTGGAAGACAATGTGAATGCAAGCGACCATCTTGAAATAACGCTGACGAATACGGGGAAGACTGATTTAAAAGATTTTGATCTTTACTATACGGTAACCGATACGGTTACAAAAAAGGTAGAAGGATACTATGTAAAGCTGGCGGGATTTGCTCTTGAGGCCGGAAGCACAAAGACGCTGCATTTTGACAACAAGCTGGGAGAGCTGCATTACACGGGAAATCTCAATGGAATATATGGCACCTCTAAAAATGAGGTTCAATTCAAGGGGCAAATCCATGCCACAGGGTATGCAGCTTTGGACTTTTCAAC
>JAFADI010000184.1 GCA_023424965.1 Bacillota bacterium | reverse complement strand
AACATCACGTCGATGAACAAGCTGGATACGGAGTTATATGAGAAAATGACGGTGCCCATTTCCTATATCAGCGATGCCTCCACGGCATACCAGAGGTCCCGGGTGCATCTGCGGGATATGATTACAGCACAGAACAATGCGGAGGTGGAGACCGAAGCAGCCAACATCGGCGACAGAGACAAAGACTTGGAGACTGCGATGGCCGAGTATGAAAAGACCGTAATCTCCAACGAGATGAAGGCGGCATACCAGGAGTATCAAAAAAGCCTCACCGCATATACGCCCTACAGGGAGAAAATCATAGAACTGGCCCGGCAGAACAGGCACGAAGAGGCCAAAGGGCTTTTGAAAGGCGATGCGGCGAAGGCGGCGATTGCCGTCCAGGACGCGATCGATAAAATGAAGGAAATGAAAGTGGCGGATGCAGGCGTAAGATCCAGTACAAACGATGCATCCGCGCATACGTCCATCATTACGATGCTGGTGTTTGTTGCCATTGCTGTAATCCTGTCGGTCGCTCTGGGCCTATTTATCTCCAGGATTATTGCCAGGCCCTTGAACCAGCTTGTACAGGCTGCAGGACAAATTGCCGACGGAAACCTGGATGTAACTGTCAGCAGTACTGCCCAGGACGAAGTGGGAGTGCTGGCGCAAGCCTTTAAGAAGATGGTTGAAAACATTAACGATGTCATGAGCAATATCAATTCGGCAGCGGAGCAGGTGGCAACGGGAGCAAAACAGGTGTCCGATTCAAGCATGGCCCTCTCCCAGGGAGCCACGGAGCAGGCCAGCTCCATCGAGGAATTGACGGCTTCCATCGAAGAAATTTCCGCACAGACAAGACAGAATGCCGAAAATGCCAACCAGGCCAATTCATTGGCGGAAAACGCCAAAGAAAAAGCCGTACAGGGCAACAACCAGATGAAGGAAATGCTAAAGGCCATGGAAGAAATCAACAATGCCTCCAGCAGCATATCCAAGGTAATAAAGGTGATCGACGACATCGCCTTCCAGACCAACATCCTGGCGCTGAATGCGGCAGTGGAAGCCGCAAGGGCCGGACAGCACGGAAAAGGCTTTGCCGTGGTGGCGGAAGAGGTGCGGAATCTCGCCGCAAGGTCGGCAAATGCCGCCAAGGAAACCACCGATATGATCGAAGGCTCCATCAAGAAGGCGGAAGGAGGCACGAAAATTGCCAACAGCACGGCAGAGGCCCTCAATGCAATTGTGGAAGGCATAACGAAGGCGGCCATGCTGGTAAACAACATTGCCATCGCTTCAAATGAACAGGCCACGGGAATTACCCAGGTCAACCAGGGGATCATGCAGGTATCCCAGGTGGTGCAAACCAATTCCGCAACTTCCCAGGAAAGCGCCGCAGCCAGCGAAGAACTCTCGGGCCAGGCCGAACTTCTGAAGGAGCAGGTGAGCAAGTTCAAGCTGAAAAGGATCAACAGTTTTTCATACAGGGAATTTGAAGATATAAACCCGGAAGTGCTGAAAATGCTTGAGAACATGCCTCAAAAGAAAAAAACTCCGGCGGTACCTTTAAATGAAGCACACGCAGAAGGGGCGCCAAAGCATAAAAAGATTGCCTTAAGCGACAGGGAGTTCGGGAAGTACTAAATATTCTATGGGCTTTCCGAAAATTGCCCGGGTATGGTTTGGGCGTCCCTGTGAATACCAGGGGATGGACAATACAACAAAAATTATATAAAATAATACTATTAAGGATATAAATTAAAGAAGAATGGATGTTGAAATTCTTCTTTAATTTTTCTTTAGAAAATAGCCAAATTGAAGGGAATGATAAGATGCTGGAGTTGGAACAGTTTAAACTGGAAATTGAAGCTCTGAAAATCGAATTGGACGAAATGGGGGCTTCACTTTGACCTCCCAAGGTTGAAGGATACCGTCGACGAACTGGAACAGAAGGCGGCAGAGCCTGACTTCTGGAACGATGTGGAGAACTCCCAGAAGGTGCTGCAGAAGTCAAAATCGTTAAAAGGTAAGCTGGAAAAATTTGAGGGCTTCCTTGCGGATTGGGAGGACCTGAAGACACTGAATGACCTTGGCCTGGAAGAGCAGGACGAAAGTGTCATTCCTGAAATCTCGGAGGGTCTGGAGAATCTGAAAGGCAATCTGTATAAAATGAAACTGGAGACGCTGCTGACGGGTCCATATGACAAGAACAACGCCATTCTGACCCTTCACGCCGGTGCCGGCGGAACGGAAGCCCAGGATTGGGTGGAGATGCTGCTGAGAATGTATACCCGGTGGGCGGAAGGACGGGGGTATACGGTCAGGATTCTTGATATCCTTCCGGGGGATGACGCAGGAGTAAAAAGTGTTGCAATTCATGTCATCGGGGAAAATGCCTATGGATACCTGAAGTCGGAAAAGGGAGTGCACCGTCTGGTAAGAATTTCACCCTTTGATGCGTCGGGCCGCAGGCATACCTCTTTCGCATCTGCCGATGTGATGCCTGAACTGGATGACGATATCAAAATCGACATCAACCCCGACGACCTGCGGGTTGATACCTATAGAGCCAGCGGAGCGGGCGGACAGCACGTAAATAAAACCGAGTCCGCAATAAGGATAACCCACATACCTACCGGCGTGGTAGTGTCCTGCCAGACCGAGAGGTCCCAGTTCCAAAACAGGGATACGGCCATGAAAATGTTGAAGGCAAAGCTGCTGGAATTGAAGGAACGGGAGCAGAAAGAGAGAATAGAGGATTTGAAGGGCATTCAACTGGATATCGCCTGGGGCAGCCAGATAAGGTCCTATGTATTCTGTCCATATACCCTGGTAAAGGACCACCGGACCAATTTTGAGGTGGGAGATGTGAATTCCGTTATGGACGGGGAGTTGAACGGCTTTATCAACGCATACCTGGCAAGCGGCCTTGGGAATAAGGGCAAGAGCCAGTAATTTCAGGGCAAATAGACATTAAAAAAGGAGCTTCGGCTCCTTTTTTGTCACTGTTCGATAACCAGCGTATGGGTATTTTCATCCAGCACCAGCTTGAGTTTGCTCTGCCTGTAGGAAATGCTGTATTTTGAGGTCATGAACACCTGGAACTCAAATTTGTTGGAGGCATTCTGCCCTACGTTGTAAATGGTGTAATCGGTGCTTGGCAGGGAATAAAGCTTGTTTATCCTGTCGTGAATGTTTTCGATGGGGGTATAGGACTCCAGGGAAATACCGTCGTTCACCGGGTTGATTTTAAGGACAAAAAAGCCTGAAAGCTCTCCGAATTCCGCAAATACGGAGGTGTAGTAAGGAACCAGCTTTTCCTTGGACTTTTCATAGGCCGTGAAATCTTCCTCCGGGTTAAAATAGACATGTGCGTCTGCGGAGATGAAATTGTCAAGGAATATTCTGCAGTCGTTTTTAATGGCAAGGGAGTAATCCATGCGCTGGAGCTTCCAGTCCACGGCATTTTCCGCCAGCTTGCCGGAAATGTGATAGCTTCTTTTGATTACCGGCAGTTGTTCCGAATCCCGGTAGCTGATGTCGAGCGTCATCGTGCTTGCATCGGCCTTGATTTCCTCCACGATTTTGCCTTCAAAAAGTTTTTTGAGGTTTTGGGAGGCCAGTGCCAGCACATCCTGCTTCGATATTTTGTCCAGTATCTGCAGCTGCCCGTTTGCATAATCGGCTTTGATCCGGTAAAAAACATCTCCGGAGGAGCCTTTTACATTCACCAGCACATGGCTTACGGAATCAAGGGTCTCGATGGATGCAATGCGGGCGTTCTTATCGATGTTTTGCCTCAGATAGTCTTCGATAAACACCAGCTTGCTGTTTCTTGTCTCACCTTTGGCTGCTCTGGCGGCAGAGTCGGGAGTGGCCTCCAGGCCGAAAAGGCTTCCGATGAGGTTGAGATCGGCATTGAGGATTTTGTCGGTCACTTTGCCGCTCTTGGTCATATAGTCACTGGTGGTGATAAACAGGGAATAGACCTTTTTGTCCCGTATGATATCGACAGAATAGCACAGCTTGCCCCTGTTGCTGGAATCCAGATAGTTCACAAGCTTATACAGGTAGGTGGCTCCGTCTTTGACGCTTACGCTGGAAAAGAGCAGCCTGCTGATTTTGTTCAGGTATGGGGCCGAGTATTTTTTGAAATATTTTTTCAACTCGGGAGCTTCGGCTCCGGACACATATTTCAATATGTCGGCGTACTGCAGGTTGGAGGTCAGCTCTCCTTCATTGAGGACAACCTCGAGAGGACCTGAATAATCAGGGTTCTTTATGCTATAGGAATCATAATTGATGTCTGTGGAGGTGTTTTCTACCTTCTGCCAGGAGCCGGGGTAGTACAGGGAATAACCTTCGGCCTGGTTGGTGAATTTGGAAAGAGGAAGCCTCAGGGTTGGGTCAATGGGGGCGGGCTCCGTAAACCTCAAAGAGGCAACGGTCCGGACAAACTCGTTTTCAATGCTCTGGGAAGGCTTTATAAAAGCACTGTTTAACTGTACATTGATAAGGCTGGAATTCCCTGTGATAAAATAGTCCTGCAGGAACCTGGTGCCCCTGGAATCGGCGATGGTATACTTCAAGTACTGGAAGCTTCTGCCGCCAAGGGTTTCGGTGCCTTCCTCCAGGTACTTGATTTTGTCCTTGTACAGGTTTTTTATTAAAGCGATTTTGTCTTTCAGGGCTGTGGCGCCGTCACCGGCAGCGGGTTCGGAAGAAACACTGAAGTAGTTGTTGTAATTGATTTTAAAGCTCTTGTAGTTTAAAGTGCCGATAAGGTTGTTCTGGCGGTACTCGGTGTACAGGGAGGGGTAAGAGATCTCGTAACCCACCTCCTCATTTACCGCTTTATTATATCCTTTCACAAATACCTGGCCGGGAACGGGATAAACTCCGTCGTTTGAAGCCTCAACCGCCTGCTTGTCGGACAGGGCCTTTAAAGCGGAGGGATTTGAAGGAAGACCCGATACCGACAGGGAGTTCACAAACTCATTGACGGAAGCAATGGCAGCTTCGTTGAGGCCACCTTTGGGCAGGGTAAAGGTTAGGGTATAAACAGTTAAATTGCCCGATACGGGAATCGTGAGGCTCAAGGTGGCGTCCTCAGCGGAAGAGTACCGGTCGGATTTGATAATGTTGTACAGAATCGAGGAGGCATCCTGCCCGAACAGCCTTTCCGGATATTCCCCAAAGACTTTCATATTTGTCTCGCTGGAATTTTCATCGTCGATGCCGTAAAGGAAATTGCGCTTGTAATAGTCCTGCATGGCATTAAAATAGCTTTTTTTATAGTCCACAAATTTTTTAAACACGGTGTCGTCATCCGAGGTAAAGTCATTCAAGTACTGGCGCATGTTTTTAAGGGATGCTTCGTCCAGCCTGTCACAGGCAATGGTGGCAGTCATGGACTGGCCGTTGAACTGGAAGGCGACGGTATTGTCATCAAAACCGTTCTCCGATTCGCCGGCAAGAACCTTGAAACTTTTGGAAGACTTTACTTCATAATCATAGGTAATGTTTTTGAAGTCGGATGGGTTCTGTGAGCCTGTGTCCCTGGAGAATATGTACGCGGTGCCTTTTTCAGCATTGTACTTTATGACCATATTATAGGTGCTCTTCAAGAAACTGAAAGGGAAATAGAGCTTTCCGCCGATCATTTCGGGGAGGGTGTAAGCCTGTTCCGGGGATGAATTGTTTTCGATGCGGGATGAAATGGCAAAGCTGTCCTTTTTTCCTTTAAATTCAATGGCGGAGGTGGAATTGCTTGTGGATACCTTCATACCCGTTGCGGAAGCAAACTCCTGGGCATCCAGAAAGTATTCACGGTTGTAAGTGAGTACGGGCTGCTTCAACTCATAAATTTTCCCGTAATAAAACAGCTTTAAACCGTTTTCTGCATACGAACTTAAGTTTGAAAAGCAAAAAACAAATGCAAATAGTAAAAGCGCAAATAACTTTCTCATGCCAACCCCGCATATTTTGAAATAATATACCGATACCAGACCATTCATTTAAGGTTACATAAATTATGTAAAAACGCTGACAAGTTCCCTGGATGGCTGTAAAATATATGTTATCAGAATTATAGACATTAAACAATAATTGTAAACCACTTGTAAAACAAATGAAATAATATGCAGGAAAAGGTTGAGAAATAAAATATTGCATTCTCGTTTTGGGATGTGTATAATAAACCTAACTTCTGGAAAATAGCATGGGGGTCTACTTATGGAGCGTTTTGACAGTGTGACGGTGGTTAAAAAGGCGAATATCTATTTTGACGGCAAGGTGACGAGCAGAACCGTACTATTTGGCGACGGAAGCAAGAAAACTCTTGGAATCATGCTACCCGGGGACTATGAATTCGGAACGGCGGACAGGGAGCTCATGGAGATTCTTGCCGGCAGTCTCGAAGTTTTGCTTCCGGGAGAGGAGCAGTGGGTGAGCGTTAAGGGCGGGCAAACCTTTCAAGTTCCCGCAAACTCCCGGTTCAAGCTGAAAGTCACGGAAGTTGCGGATTATTGCTGTTCCTATATTAAAGACTAGAATCTTACTGCTTGCTGAAGGCGGCGGTTAACACCGTGGGCCTTTTTTATTTTAGGCCATTTGCGTTGTAAGTATGGCTTGATTTGGTATAATTGTAGTATAAATTGATGAGGTGAAAATCATGAGTCCTAATGAAAAGTTAAGCATACTGATGGAAAATCTGAAGGAGATGAAAAGCCTGGCAGTGGCTTTTTCGGGAGGCGTGGACAGCACGTTTCTTCTGAATGTGGCATACGGCGTCCTGAAAGATAAGGCAATCGCGGTTACGGCGCGGTCCTCCACCTATCCTGAAAGAGAATACAGGGAGGCGGTGGACTTTGCAAACAAGCTTGGGGTCAAGCATATCGTCATAACCTCTGAGGAGCTTGAAATCGAAGGCTTCTCCGATAATCCGGTAAATAGGTGCTATTTCTGCAAGCATGAGCTTTTTACGAAAATATATGAAGTGGCAAAGGAAAATAAAATTCAATATGTGGCGGACGGGTCCAATATCGACGACCTGGGCGACTACAGGCCCGGCATGAAAGCCGCGAAGGAGCTGGAAGTGGTGAGTCCTCTCAAACAGGCGGGGATGAACAAGGAGGACATAAGGATCCTTTCAAAGGAGATGGGGCTGCCCACCTGGGATAAGCCGGCATTTGCCTGTTTGTCCTCAAGATTTCCCTATGGGCACAAAATCACAAGGGAAAAACTTGAGATGGTGGACAAGGCCGAGCAGTTCCTGCTGGACCTGGGCTTCAGACAGGTGAGGGTAAGGCACCACGGGGATATTGCCAGAATCGAAGTGTCAAAAAATGAACGGAACAGATTCTTTGATGAAGAGTTGATGGACCGGGTCAGCAGCAGGTTCAAGGAAGTGGGCTTTGCCTATACCGCCCTGGATATGAAGGGGTATCGTACCGGCAGCATGAACGAAACGATAACACAGCAATCGTGAGGAACGGCGGATTGCTGATGGAGCCGTAAAGTTTAAACGGAGTGAATTATGAAGGTTGGAATCATCGGTGCGGGCAGGATGGGATGCGCCCTGGCCAGAGGCCTGAAAGAAAAAGGTATGAACATCTCGGGTGTTTACAGCAGAAGCGGGGAGTCGGCGGAGCTCCTCAACAGCCTGCTGGGAACCAGCCTGCCTAACGATGTGCATGAGGCGGTGGGCACCTCGGAGCTCATTTTTATTTCCGTATCCGACGGCGCCGTGGAACAGACTGCAAAGGAAGTCGCGGCCCTGGTGAGGCGGGAGGCTGTTGAAGGCAAGGTCTTCTTGCACTGCAGCGGAGCTTTGACCTCGGAATGTTTAAGCCCTATAAAGCACAAAGGCGGCCATACCGGTTCCCTGCATCCCATTCAGACCTTTGCCGACAGGGAAGAGGGCTGGAGAGGCCTGTTCAACATTTACTTCGGATTTGAAGGCTGCCAGGCTGCCCGCGGGATGGCGGAAGCGGTGGCGAAGGCGCTGGAAGGCAGATTATTGGATATAAAGAGCGAAGACAAGGCTTTGTACCACGCGGCAGCATGTGTTGTCTCCAATTATACGGTAACGTTGTCCTATATGGCCCAAAATATGCTCTGTGCCGCCGGAATAAGTCCTGAGGACGCCCAGGCGGCGTTTTTGCCCCTTCTGGAGAAAACCGTGGGGAACATATCGGGACTTGGAAGCAGCCGGGCATTGACCGGGCCGGTCTCCAGAGGAGACAGCGGCACGGTGCAGGGACATGTGGATGTAATAGAAAAGAAACTGCCGGAAATAGTAAGTATATATAAAGCCCTGGGCAGGGAAACTTTGAAAATTGCCCTGGGCAGAAACAGCATGGACGACGAAAAGGCGGAAGCCTTAAAAAGGATATTGGAGAGATGAATATGGAGCTGGAGAGCATCAGGCAGCTGCTTGAAAATGTAAAAGACGGGTCCGTAGGTGTTGAGGAGGCCGTTGTAAAGCTGAAAAAGCTTCCTTTTGAGGATTTGGGCTTTGCGAAGGTAGACCACCACAGGAACCTCAGGAATGGGTATCCCGAGGTGATCTACTGCCAGGGCAAAACGGTCGCTCAGGTCAAAGCCATTGTTGAAAAGCTCATGGAGAAGAACAACAATATCATGGCTACCAGGGCGGGCAGAGAAGTGTTTGACGCCATAAGGGAGGTCACTGAAGATGCGGTATACCATGAGGCTGCAAGAATCGTAGTGGTTAAACAGCGGCCTGTGGAGCTGTCGAAAAAGGTGATTGCGGTGGTTACCGCCGGAACATCCGATATTCCCGTTGCCGAGGAAGCCGCAATTACTGCGGAAACCATGGGCAACAGGGTGGAAAGGGTGTATGATGCCGGAGTGGCGGGCATTCACAGGCTTTTTGCCAGCGCGGACATCCTCATGAATGCAAATGTACTGGTGGTGGTGGCCGGCATGGAAGGTGCACTGGCCAGCGTTGTCGGAGGGCTGGTGGATAAACCCGTAATCGCCGTGCCCACAAGTGTGGGTTACGGTGCCAACTTCGGAGGCCTGTCCGCCCTTCTCACCATGCTGAACAGCTGTGCCAGCGGCGTGGGTGTTGTGAATATAGACAATGGATTTGGGGCGGGGTATCTGGCCTCCCTGATCAACAAACTATAGACGGAAGCGTCATAAGCGTCGGATTGCGTTGTTGCAGAGCTTGCCTCGGTGCTCATTTATTAAAGATAAACTCCGCTCCTCGCGTCGCACTGCGCCTAGCACTCCTTGCTTCTGACGCTTCCGTAAATGAAGGTAAATTATTTGAAATAGGGAACGAAAGCTTGAAATGGAGAAGAATATGAACGTATTATATTTTGACTGTTTTTCGGGAATCAGCGGCGATATGACCATCGGGGCGCTGCTGGACCTGGGGGTAGACCAGGAACAATTAAGGCGCGAATTGGACAAGCTGAACCTCACCGGATATGAGCTGATCATTGATAAAAAGCTGCAGAGGGGAATCATGGGAACGGATGTGACAGTTCTGCTCAAGGAGGACCTGGACCATCACCACCACCATCACGAGGACCACGAAGGTCACGGGGAACACGGCCATCATCACCATGAATCGCGAAACCTGGCGGATATCGAAGAAATTATCGATACAAGCGCTTTGAAGCCTGAAGTGAAGGCCTTCAGCAAAAAGGTGTTCACAGAGATTGCCAGGGCAGAAGCGAAGGTACATAACAAAGAGATCAGCGAAGTCCACTTTCATGAGGTGGGAGCCGTTGATTCCATCGTTGATATTGTGGGTGTTGCCATTTGCCTGGATATCCTTGGCATCGGCAAGGTGTTTGCGTCCCCCCTGCATGAAGGGAAGGGCTTTATCGAATGCCAGCACGGCAAGCTTCCCGTACCGGTGCCTGCGGTGATGGAGATGTTGAAAGGCAGTGACATTCCACTGATCACCGAGGATGTGAATACCGAGTTGATAACGCCTACAGGAATGGGCATCATCAAAGCCCTGACACAGGAATTCGGCAACATGCCCGCAATGATCATCGACCGGGTCGGATACGGTCTGGGAAAAAGAGATACCGGAAGATTGAATGCACTCAGGGTTGTAGTGGGAAGCCTTTACGAAAAAGACGCCGGCATGGAAGAAATTGCCCTGCTTGAAACGAATATTGACGATATGAGTCCCGAGCTTCTGGGCTATACCATGGAAAAGCTTTTTGACAACGGGGCCCTGGATGTTTTTTATACGCCCGTATACATGAAAAAGAACAGGCCTGCCGTCATGCTCTCGGTAATTTCGCTGAAGAAGGATGAGGAGAAAATGGCCGGCATCGTTTTTACCGAAACCTCCTCCCTGGGAATCCGGCGGAATATCAGCAAGAGATTCTGTATGGAAAGGGAAACCGTCAAGGTTGCCACCAAGCACGGAGAGGTGAGGGTGAAGGTTGCCTCCATCGGCGGGTATAAGAAGCTGTCGCCGGAATATGAGGATTGCAGGGAAATAGCAAAAAAGACGGGGATGGCTCTTCAGGATGTGTACACTTTGGTACGTGAAAGGGCCGAGAAGGTATAAATGCTGTATCATCGATTTTCCGACTATTTGAAAAACAGGTATGGAACCAGGGTATACAAGCTGCCGGTGAACCTCCCTGTTTCCTGTCCCAACAGGGACGGAAGGCTCGGCGGCAAGGGCTGCATATTTTGCGGCGAGGAAGGGGCGGGCTTCGAGAACCTGCCCAGCACCATGGGTGTGGAAGACCAGTTGAAAGAGAACTCCAGGTATATCGGTGAAAATTACAATGCGGAGAAATTCATCGTTTATTTCCAGAATTACTCCAACACCTATCTGCCTTTTGAGGATTTTAAAAATTATATCCTGCAGGCCTGCGGGGAGAAAGTGGTTGCCATATACATATCCACCCGCCCCGATTGCATCCGTGACGGCTACCTTGAATTTCTGGGGAAAATCAAGGAGAATACGAAGCTTGATGTAGTTCTGGAGCTGGGCTTGCAGACGGTCAACTACAGTTCCCTCAAATTCCTCGGAAGAGGACACGGACTGGCGGAATTTATTGATGCCGTATTGCGGATAAAAAAATACGGCCTTGAGTCCTGTGCCCATTACATAACCGACCTTCCCACGGATGACATCAACGACGTGCTGGAGGGGGCGAGGATCCTTTCCGCCCTTGGCGTAAACCAGGTAAAATGCCATTCCCTGTATATATTGCAGGGCACCGTTCTCGGGGAGATGTTCCTGAAGGGTGAGCTGGAGCCGCTGCCCCTGGAGTCCTATATGGAGCGCACCATAAGCTTTCTTGAATACCTGGATCCCGGGATTGTAATACAAAGGCTCCTGGGGAGGGCGCCGGAGGAAAGAACCCTTTTCTGTAACTGGGGGGTCAGCTGGTGGAAGATCCGGGATTTGCTGGAGCAGAAAATGGACAGGGAAGGGAGATACCAGGGCAAGAGGTTCAACTACCTCAACGGAGAAGCCTGCATGAAGGGGCTTTGTGATATTTAGACGAACAAAAGGGAACGGCATCCATTGCCCGTTCCCTTCTTAATGCATTAACCCATCAATTTTCCGTAGATTTCCAGGTATTCCCCAGCCGATTTTTCCCAGCTGAAATTCTGCTTCATCCCCCGTTTTATCAAGGAATTCCACACGCTGGTGTCGTAATAGAAATGCAGGGCACGCCTTATGGTGTGAAGCATGTCGTGGGCATTGTAATTTGAAAAACTGAAGCCGTTGCCTTCTCCCGTGTACTCGTCGTAGGAGGCGATGGTGTCCTTCAACCCCCCTGTTTCACGGACGATAGGGATGGTACCGTAGCGGAGGCTGAACAGCTGGCTTAAACCGCAGGGCTCAAAAAGCGAGGGCATTAAAAACATGTCGGAACCCGCGTATATCCTCTGTGCCAGGACGGCGTCGTACTTCATATTGCTTGACAGCTTCTGCGGGTAGGTATGGGCGGCCCAGTTGAACATCGACTCATACCGGTAATCGCCGGAGCCTAGAACGATGAGCTGCAGATTTTCCTGCAGGATTTCGTTGAGCACGCAGGCAATCAGGTCAAAGCCCTTCTGATCCACCAGCCTTGAAATGATTCCGATCACAGGAATGTCCCTGTTGACGGGGAGTCCGAGGCTTTCCTGCAGCATTTTTTTGTTGGTGTATTTGCCCTCCAGGTTATCGGCATCATAAGTGGCGAAAAGCCTGCCGTCGGTGGCGGGATTGTTTTCCTCGAAATCGATCCCGTTTACAATCCCATAGAGGTCCTTTGCCCGCTTTCTTGTGATGCCCGCCAGATTCTCACCAAAGAAGTCGTATTTTATTTCCTCGGCATAGGTTTTGCTGACGGTAGTGATGATGTCCGAATAAACCAGGCCCGCCTTCATGAAATTCACCTGATCGTGAAATTCAACACCTTCGGTGGTGAAATAATCCCAGCTCAAATCCATCAATTCCTTCAAGATGGATTTGGGGAAGATCCCCTGGTATTTCAGGTTGTGGATGGTGTATACCGTCCGCATATCCCTGTAGAAATCCTGATGGGCATACCTGTCCTTGAGAAGAAGGCTCACAATGGCTGTTTGCCAGTCGTTGCAGTGGATGATGCCGGGCTTGAAGCCGATAAAGGGCAAAATCTCCAATAGGGCACGGCTGAAAAAGGTGAACTGCTCTCCTTCATCCCCATGCCCATATAGCCCGTCTCTGTCAAAATAATAGGCGTTATCGATAAAGTAATAGACGACTCCATTCCAGACAAGCCTGTAAATTCCGCAGTATTGGTTTCTCCAGCCGATGTGGAAGAATATGTTGCCGAGAAACTCCATCTTTTCGGTATATTGCCTGGATATGGCCCTGTATTTGGGCATGACCACCCGGATATCCACACCCTGCTTTGCCAGGGCCTGGGGCAAAGAACCGGCAACGTCGGCCAGCCCCCCGGTTTTGGCAAAGGGTACCGCCTCGGAAGCTGCAAAAAGCACTTTGGTCTCTTTCGTTTTTCTCTCCATTTTTGTCCCCCTTTATTCTGCAGGTTACCAAATAATATATTATCATAAATTCTCCGGTATTTACATTCTCCGGGAGCATTTCCTCGATTGGTTTTGTGGCTGCCGCATAAACGGCATATTCCA
Organism: Bacillota bacterium; assembly: GCA_023424965.1. Taxonomy (GTDB): domain Bacteria; phylum Bacillota; class Clostridia; order Acetivibrionales; family JAFADI01; genus JAFADI01. The sequence goes on along the minus strand of JAFADI010000184.1, from coordinate 2,331 downwards.
TGAATAAAAATAGATAGATTTGTTTGAAAATATGTGGAATGCATTTATGAAAAAGATAAAAATTGTCGTTCTCCAGAAAAAGACGGTATATTTTCTTTGTTCAATCATCTTCACTTTCCTGCTGTTTTCCCTATTCCTGTGGATTTATTCATCCAACCTGCCGGCCAACACCTTTAGAGACCCTAAAAGCGGAATCATCGTTATCGATCCGGGACATGGGGGGATTGACGGAGGGACCAATAAAGACGGGATCCTGGAAAAGGAAATTAATCTGGCAGTGTCAAAAAGGCTTAAGATGTTTTTGGAAGAGAAGGGATATAAAGTTGTAATGACAAGGGAAGAGGACGTGGCCCTCGATGGCCTGAACCATTCCAGCAAAAGCAGGCACCAGCGGGACTTGAATGCCAGGGTGGGCATCATTAACGACAGCAACGCACAATTATTCCTGAGCATCCACGTCAACTGCAATTTTAGAAAGCCTTCTACCGACGGAGCCATTGTATTTTACAATGACAGATTTGCGGAAAACAAGGTACTGGCTTATTCCATCCAGAGGACACTGAACGGGATGGAGGTCAACGGGGAGAAACGTACCCTTCATGACCCGGTGAAAGCCAGGTATTTTCTCTTGGGCTATTCCAAAATTCCGGGAGTAATCGTTGAAACCGCCTTTATGTCCAACAGTGCGGAACGCCTGTTATTAACCACAGACAATTTCAGGGAGCAGCTTGCCAGGGCCATTGCCAACGGTGTGGAATACTATCTTGAAGAATCCGGAGAGGTTCTTTCGCCGAAAGGATAATACCATGAGGATTACTGGCATAGTGAAATGTGAAAGGTGTTTGTTTATGAAAAAGCTGTATTTTGTGGTTATTTCCAAAAAAACATTTCTCCGTTTATCTGTGGCTGCTTCCCTGGGAGTTCTCCTTATATGCAGCTGCATAGCTTTTGTATCCGGCAATAAATCCCTATCGCTGGTTACAAACGGTTCACCTCTCATTAAGGAAGGGAGGAAGCTGGCAATTATTATTGATGATTTTGGTTCCGGCAGGCAGGGGATAGAGGAAATGATGTCCATCGACAGGCATTTGACTTTTGCAGTGATGCCTTTTTCCGCCCATTCCCAGGAAGATGCAAAAGCCGCCCACGAGAAAGGCTATGAAGTAATCGTTCATTTGCCCATGGAACCCAATCACGGTAAAAGGAGCTGGCTGGGGCCGCGTCCCATCCTTGCGGGCATGAAAGAGGAGGAGGTACGGCAAATTGTCAGGGATGCCTTTGCAGATGTGCCTTTTGCAGCCGGAGCCAATATTCACATGGGATCAAAGGCTAGCAGCGACGAATGCATCGTTTCGGCGATTCTGGACATTATTAAAGAAAAGGATTTATATTTTGTCGACAGCCGTACCGCAGACCATCCCATTGGTAAAAAAGTAGCAGACGCCAGAGGGATACGCTGTTATGACAGGAATGTATTCCTGGACGGACAGCAGCCAAAAAGCTTTGTAAAGGGCAGACTGGCTGAAGCCGCTGATATGGCGGTAAAAAAGGGCTATGCGGTGGCCATCGGCCATGTGGGAATCGAAGGAGGCAAAGTGACGGCGGAGGCCATTCGTGAAATGCTGCCGGAATTTGACCGCAGAAACATCGAAATGGTTTATGTATCGGAATTGGACGAATAAATGGGATACCGGAATATGGGAAAAAAGCTGAGCATTCTGTGTATGGTAGTCATATGTGCATTTTTAACAGCAGGCTGCAGCTCATCAAAAAAGATTATACCGGAGGAGAAGTCGGCAGAGGGTGTGCCCTCGCAGCTTGAGCAAAAAGACAGGACCGCAGCAGAGAATGACCCTGCGGATGAAGCCGGAGAAGTAAAGAACGAAGAAAAATCACAGGAGAAAACTGCATATATAACCGTTGATGACGGCCCATCCAGGAATAATACCGTGTCAATTCTGGATACACTGAAAAAAAACGGAATTAAGGCAACCTTTTTTGTGCTTCCGAAAGCCAACATGGATGGCATTTATAGACGTATAATCAATGAAGGGCATGTGCTTGGAAATCACTCCTATTCCCATGCAAGGTGTATTTATGGTTCCGCGGAAGACTTTGAGAAAGATTTGTTGAAGGCAAAAGCTTTTATATATGAGAAATTTGATTATACGACGACGGTATTCAGGTTTCCCGGGGGGACGAAAGGGCGAAAAAAGAGTATCATTCAAAAAAGAGCGGAGATATTGAAGAGAAACGGGTACCGGTATTTCGACTGGGATGTGTCTGTTGCGGACACGGACCCCAACTTGAAGAATTATGGAGACGAAAAAG
>JAFADI010000165.1 GCA_023424965.1 Bacillota bacterium | reverse complement strand
TGTCGCTCCTGTTGCTCCTGTCGCTCCAGTTGCTCCTGTAGCTCCTGTGGCTCCCGTATCACCTGTGGCTCCCGTAGCTCCTGTGGCTCCCGTGGCTCCTGTAGCTCCTGTAGCTCCTGTAGCTCCTGTGACTCCTGTGGCCCCTGTAGCTCCTGTGACTCCTGTGGCCCCTGTAGCTCCCGTCGCTCCCGTCGCTCCGGTAGGTGATCCTATTGTATTTATGGTTACAATGGCAGAACCTGGTGTAACCAGTATATCAAGGGTATCCGTAGCAAAGGTCAGCGTCTCTCCTAATGCAACTGCGGCAGTACCCGTAGGCCCACTAACGAAAAAGAGCGTTGCCCCTGCACCAATTACTCCTGTGGGCCCTGTGGCTCCCGTGGCTCCTGTAGCTCCGGTGTCACCTGTAGCACCTGTGGCTCCTGTGGCTCCTGTGGCTCCTGTAGCCCCTGTAGCTCCTGTAGCTCCTGTAGCTCCTGTGGCTCCTGTAGCTCCCGTATCACCTGTAGCTCCTGTGGCTCCCGTGGCTCCTGTAGCTCCTGTGGCTCCTGTGGCTCCGGTTCCAGTGGCCCCGGTGGGTCCCGTTGGGCCGGTGGGTCCGGTAGGCCCGGTAGGTCCGGTAGGTCCGGTAGGCCCGGTGGCTCCGGTCCCTGCTCCTGTTGGGCCGGTGGGTCCGGTAGGTCCTGTAGCTCCTGTTACCCCTCCAGTTCCTCCGCTCACATTTATATTGATATTATTATTGCTTGAGGAACTGCTGATGCTTTCACTTTCAGCTTCGCTCTCCGATTTGCTTTTAGCTTCGATTTCCAGCTTGTTTTCTGTATGACTTTTGGATTTGCATGAATCCTTCTTGTGATCCTCTTTGTGATCCTTCTTGTGATCCTTTTTATGATCCTCTTCATGGCTGCAGCACTTATCCCAGTCTTCGTCCCAGCCACAATCAAAACCTTTTCTTTTTTCCACGCCTTTTCCCTCTCTTTCCGGTCTGTATCAACATATTTATAAACCATTCTATTATATAAAATATGAAATATTTACATAATGTGTTCCACCATTTTGCAGGCACTCAAAGGATTTATCCCGTGGTGTTCTGTTCGGATTTTGCTTTTTTGCTTTCGAAATACTTCCTGTTATAAATCACCGAGGGTGCATTAGGCTTGAATTCAGCCGCTTTGTCATTGTATTTTATAGCTTCATCCGTATTCCCAATCCTGTCATAACAGACGCACAGCTGTATATTGGGTATGAAGCCCCAGTAATCGTGCATTATGAAGCCCCAGTTTCTTTCGGGCTTCTGAAGCTTGGTTGCCAGATCATACCAGAAAATGGCCCTGCTGTAATTTAGCTCTTCAAAATAGTAATTTCCTAACTGGCAGCATATCTCCGCCCTTGGGGAATCATATTCAAAGCTCCTTAATAATGTCCGGATACGTTTTTTATTGTCTTTAGCCCTCTGATAGCAGGCTGCAAGATCGTTGCAGGCGCATATGTTATCCTCCACCCAGCCCTTTTCCGAATCGAGGAATTCACTGTAATAAATGATAGCTTTATCATATATTCCATTTTGATAAAGCTCCCTGGCATAGTAGTATGTTCCCCGGGTACTGAGCTGCTTACCTTGAGCCATCAGGCTTTCATATATGCGGATATTTCTGCCCGGAGTTGACGGACGCATTTTTCTGTGAGTTACGTGTATATCCGAGTTTATGATATTTCCCCCTACTTCACAGTATTCGTGCACCGGTTCATGCCACCTGGGATTTCTGCTCCTTTTGAAAAGCCGGCCTCTATAGTATGAAAAGTTTACATTTCCATGCTCATCAAAGCCCGTGGCATATTTCATCATAACCACATCGACAGAAGGGTCCAATGTTTCTTTCAACTTTTTGAATTTGACTCTGTCCTCCTCGGCAATCACATCATCGGCGTCCAGCCACATGAGATACTCCATATTTCCCTTTGAAAAGGCAAAATTTCTTGCCGCGGCAAAATCATCAATCCATTTGAAATCGTATATTTTATCGGTATAGCCTTTGGCGACCTCTTTGGTATTGTCCTCCGAACCTGTGTCAACAATAACTATCTCATCAACAATATCTTTGACCGAATCCAGGCATCTGGATATCACATCTTCTTCATTTTTGACAATCATACATAAGCTTATGGTTATCACATGATCACTCCACAAAGAAATTTCACAGAACATCATATGCGCTTCAGCTTTTTGTTGCGATATATGTCTCCGATAAATTTTACATAAACTCACCGCCTGAATCCTGCAAGGAAATACAGCCGGGCATGGTGTCCATCCCCTTGGCCGGATTTGCCCTGCAAATGATCCAACCAAAGAAAAATGCCGGCTTTCGGAATAAACCTTTTAAGCCGGCACTGCCTTTGTCTGTCCGGGTGCCTGTTTAACTGATGGAAATACCCGCGCTCGCATAGCCTGTTACAGTAGCAAGGCGCTCTATGCCTGTATTTGTTATAGAGAATACCATTAGCAACCGATTCCGCGGATTTACGGCAATATCCAGCCCCTCGGCAAAGCCGTCCAGCATGGTACCGGCAGGAACTGAACCTGAGATGCTTGGCGCCAGCGTTACAAAGGCGCCGGGAATTGCAGTAAAGATATTATTTGGTACTGCAGATCTATATAGCTGTGCGGTAATAGTCACATTTGCCAGCGGAAGGCTTGCTTCCGCCGAAGTGCTGAAGAATGCTGCAATGGATGTAATCGTCCCTGTACGGGGAACCGAAAACGCAAAATTCGCCCCCTGGGACAGGAGATTAAGGCCGGAGATGTCAATTTCTCCACCGACAACAGGTATACTCTCAAAAGAGCTTCCAAACCCAACAAGCCCTACGTCTAAAGGCTCTCCCAAAGCTGATGTGCTCATGAGGACAGCACTTCCCGAAGAAAACGGCACGATTGCAGCTCCTCCAGCCGCTCCTGTGGCCCCCGTGGGGCCTGTAGCCCCGGTCGCTCCTGTAGCTCCTGCTGCACCCGCCGGACCTGTAGCAACAATCACATTTATATTTATATTGTTATTGCTGGAGCTTGCACTGCTGTTTTCACCTTTGGCTTTATCCCTCAGCTCTCTCTCGTCTTTCAAAGGGAGGTTTCTTATAATGTCATCTGCCTTCTTGTGGGCTTGCTCTTTTTTAGGCCCTGTTCCTAAGCCTTTGGCCGGTTCTTTTCTGTCAATTTTGTCCGGCTTCTTTTCCTTACACCAGCCCTTTCCCCAGTCTTTTCCGAATATAATTGCATCATTCAAGTTTGTTTTTTTATTTTTCTGCATTTCTCTCCCTCCTTCCTCGCCAAAATCAATGCTATTCCTATTAATAATTTATGATTGGTTAACATAAATTGTTACCTTTGCTCGTTTTCCCATTGCAAAATTTCTCGAAAAATTTTTGCCGCCATATGCCCATTATCAAAAGTAAACATTTATACACAATTCGTGCATGTTATTAATACACTAATAGTAGACATAAGAAAAAAACAGGGTAACGCACAATAGCTGTCAGATATTGATTGGGGGTATGAATAAATGAAGGTAATACTTGTAACCGGCGGTGCAGGCTTCGTAGGAAGCTACTTTATAAGATATTTCCTCAGGAGAAATAAAAATTATATATTAGTAAATATGGATAAGCTTAATCACGCTTCAAGCCTGGAGAACCTGAGGGATGTGGAGGATTCTCCCAGGCATCACTTTGTGAAGGGCGATATATGCAGCCAGGATCTTGTAAATTATATTATGAAAAGATACAGGCCGGACTACATCATCAACTTTGCGGCCGAATCGGGTGTCAAAAGAAGTCTGGAACACCCGCTGGCCTTCACCCAGTCCAATGTGACCGGTACACTGACGCTTCTGGAAGCCGCACGTTTTATATGGGGCAAAAACAATTTCTCCGGAAACCGTTTTGTTCAGGTATCAACAGATGAGGTATATGGTGAAAATAACGACCAGGACTTCTTTACAGAGGAGTCAGACCTGCGGCCCGGCAACCCTTATTCCGCTTCCAAAGCGGCGGCGGATTTGATCGCCCGTTCTTATTCCAAAACCTTCGGCATGCCTGTAGTAATTACCAGAAGCTGTAATAACTACGGTCCATACCAGAACAGGGAAAAATTCGTCTCCAAAAGTATTATCAATGCTCTGGAGGACAAACCTCTGACTTTATACGGAGACGGATCCCACACAAGGGAATGGATCCATGTACAGGATCACTGTGTAGGTATTATCAGAGCCCTATTCTACGGGAAATCGGGAGAAATTTATAATGTGGGAACAGGAGAAGAATTGTCCAATGCCGATATGGCAAAAAAGGTCCTGGCACTGCTCAAAAAACCGGAAGATATGGTTGAAACCCTGGCAGACAGACCCTACCACGATAAGCGCCATGGTTTGAACAGCTACAAATCCAGGAACAACTTGAGCTGGTCTCCAAAATACAAACTGGAGGAAGGTTTGAGGGAAACCATTCTATGGTATAAAAACAACAGGCCCTGGTGGGATAAATAACAACACTTCAAATCAGCGGAAAAAGTAAACGGGATCCCTGCTTCCTGCCGGGATCCCTGTTTTTTTCACGGAACACTTTTATTCCAACGCCGGGCATAAAACCTTTATAAAGGCACCTGGTAATATGCATAGCCTTCAGGGCTGACTATTTCCTGATAAACTTTGCATCCCGGGAGCCCCGACCTTCTTATCACCGCCAAAGCCTGAGGCAGTATATACTCTTCAAGTCTTATCCCCATATTGCACAGATCAATCATGACTTCCCTCGGCATGTAGGTAAGCTCACAGGGAATTCCTTCGTTTTTCAGCCTTCTCTCTAATAAAAACACATGGGACCTGGACATTAATGCAACATAATAGCGTGGAGGCATACATTTCACTCCTAAGTTAAAAATCAGGGACTGCAGCCTGGCTGCAGTCCCCTGTATGATATGTTATTCATCTCCGTCTCTCTGCCTGTCAAGCGGATTCCACTTCTGGTCAGGGAAGAAAGTTGTGGGGAAAGGAGTTCTGGTTCTGTCGTTAAAGCTGGTGCAGTTCTGAACGGATGCGCTTCTTTGTTCCGGCGGAACAGGGCAGTATCCATATGCGGGAACGAGAAGCTGAACAACGCATTCACATTTGACAATAAAGAATGCACCGATATCGATGGACAGAACGCCGCGATTGTTGATATGGTCGTTAAAAGCTTCCGCAAGTGCCTCTACCTTGATAAAAGTTCCATCGGGATCAATGGTCTTGGGATTATCCCAGAAATGATCCGGAGCTTTAACAATGCCAACCTGAGCTATGCAGCTCGGGCAGTAGATTTCATTCACCGTGAGGTTGAAGGTGGCTTCATCTTCCACGCAGTGCCGTCTGTCACCGTCGGAATAATGGATCTTGTATTGTATTTTTACCGACAGCTTTATCTTTTTAAAACCGGGTCTTGTAAGAGAATCAGTCTTTGAAAGTACTCTCACCTCAGTGATGTTGAAATCGGTGGCTCCCTCAAAAGCGAGATTATTCGTAGAGCAGCCGCAGTCATCGTGATGGTGGTGTCCGCCGTGGCGGTCGTCATCGTCGTTATTTGATCCTCTTAACTGGATGCATCTGGTCACGCAGTCCCTTAATGCCACCTGGTCAAAAACTTTGGGAACCTGTATACACACCAGTTCATTCGGTGGTGGAAAACAATCAGGATTAAGAATTTGTCCGGCTTCGATTCTAATGCCGTGCATGTCGTCATTCTTAGACATAGCTATACCTCCCTTATTACATAATGCCTTGCTTTCAATTAACATAACTGCTTTTGTGATTTACTCCATTTTTTTATCCTTGGTCTACTACCATTATATTGATCACCGAAAATTTGGTTACACTTTTTATACATTATGGTTTGTTGGGTGAAAAACTTTTTGCCTGAAACACAAAGTTGTGCATTTGTGCCCTCCCCGGTACACATGACAAGTATGCGCGGCATATAAATATAGAAAAGAAATTATTAACGGGGTGTATTAACTTATGCTTGATACGGTACAGTGCAATGAAATTATAACTACTGTCATAAATGCCCTCATCATACCCCTTCTTCCGATCATATCCGCATATCTTGTTGCATTTATAAGAAGGAAGACTGCTGAAATCGAAGCGGGCCTTAAGAATGAAGAAATGAAGAAATATGTAACAATCGCCGAAAATGCAATTGTTACAGCCGTAACAGCCGTGAACCAGGTATATGTGGATTCATTGAAAAAAGCCAACGGCAGTCTCACTCCTTATGAGCAAAAAGTTGCCTTCGAAATGGCCAGGGAAAAGACCCTGAATATATTGGGTGAATCTTCCATTAACGCCCTCAAGGAATTGTTTAAAGATCTGGATTCCTGGTTGGAAGGGCGCATCGAATATTATGTAAACATTTCCAAAACCGATCCTCAACAATTAACCCGGATGAAGCTCATTTGAGGCATGTCCGGAACAAGGCGTTGAGTCCGGCTTTAGGAATATTTCTTAAAATTGGAGTTGAATATCTATGAAAATAATCATCGACCCCGGCCATGGCGGTAAAGAATCCGGAGCAGTGGCTTACGGCATGATGGAGAAGGATTTGAACCTTACCATCGCCAGGATTCTGGCAGACAGGCTGGAACAAAGCGGGATCAGTGTAGACAGGTCCATCATCGCCGATGTTTATCACGATTCCACCACCCTGTCAAATCTGATCGTAAATTCAGGAGCCACCCTATGCATCTCCTGCCATAACAACTCCTACAATGGCTCTGCCAGAGGTATGGAAGTAATACACAGCATCCATTCCAACGGTGCGCTGGCCAAAAATATAATCGCGGAAGTTGCAAAAACAGGCTTCCCCGTCCGGAGGGCCTACAGCAAAAAAAATGATGCCACAGGGAATGACTATTATTTTGTCATAAGGCTCACCTACCCGAAGGTGGAAACAATTATCGTAGAATTTGGATTTATGGATAATCTTGAAGATTTCAAGCTTCTCACAAATTCCGAATGGCAAAACAAACTGACAGCCGCAGTTGCTCAAGCGGTGAAAAGCTATATCCCGGCGGAAACCCCCTCCAGGACACAGATATTGGGAAATTCCATACTGACCTCCCAGCAGTTGAAAAAAGCCTTAAAGGACATAAATCCTCTGGCCCAGGAGTCCATTGCGGATATTTATTATGCTCTTGCCCCCATTTACGGAGTAAAAAGCGATCTCGCCTTCCTGCAGTCAATGAACGAAACCAACTGGCTCAAGTTCACGGGCGTTGTAAAAGCCTCACAAAATAATTTTGCCGGTCTGGGAGCCACAAGCAGCTCAAACCCCGGCCTCAGCTTTCCAACAGTAGAAGCGGGGGTAGAAGCCCATATACAACATCTTTACGCATATAGCTCCACATCTCCCATTCCTGCCGGCCGCACACTGTATGACGCAAGATTTGGCCTTGTCACCAGGGGCTCGGCGGTATACTGGGAAGATCTGAACGGCAAATGGGCCGTTCCCGGCTTTGGTTACGGCGAGAGCATCCTTGCGCTTCAAAAAATGGTCTATGAAAAATACCCTTCAGGCTCCTCCGAAGAACCTCAGGATCCGGATCCTCCGGTGGAAACACCGGTCCATTGGGCAAAGGAATGCAATGACGAATTGATGGCAGCAGGCTTATTATACGATGACCACACGAAAACCCTTGACAGTTATGCCACCGAGGGCATGCTTATCTGCCTTGTGAACCGTTTAAGAAAGGAGTTCCTGAAAAATGGCTGAGTTCTTTCCCATTATTGTATTTATTGTGTTGGCAGCATCAATCGCAGTACTGCTTTTTTTCATCCTGGGCTTTGCCGCCGCAAAGTGCAGGACAATGGATTCGAAATCCGTATACCTCAAAGAACAGCGCTCTCTGGAGGCTTTGGACGACATTATAAAGTCCAGTGTCATTTATACAAACCAGAAGCTGGTAAATCCGCAGAAAAAATTGGAAACCTTCTTCCAGCAAGATAAAGAGGAGGCTTTCCAGACAACAAAAGAAAAGATTTACAATACGCTCAAGGACTCCCACATGGATATCGTTGCAACCACCTTGAAAAATCCGGAAGAGTGGATCGACAACAGGATCGAATACTATGTGAGGCTGCACAAAATATAGTTACCAGACCAGCGCCTATCACATTTCCATTTAGTTCTCGGGGGAAGGTTCCTGGTTCCTTACTTTGCAATACTCAGCCACTGCCGGATTCTCTTCCTCGGGTCCTGCATTTTTATAAATGTAATAGGCCGCCAGGCCTGTGATTGCAGCCAGCACAGCCAGTATTCCAAGTGTCACCGGAACTCCCAGCCCCAGCCTTTCAACCGAAACCTGGTAACAGCCGATAAAGCCGAAAAGGGCGAATACTCCCGCGGAAACAAGCTTAATGGTCTTCTCGGGAATTCTCCTGCACATCAAAACACCTACCCAGATTCCGATGGCATCGGCAATCAGCATTCCTGTAGTGGTTCCCATGAGTATGCCGACAGGGTTTCCGGGAAATTTGGTTGCCAGCGCGATGGTTGCCAGCTGGGTCTTATCTCCCAGCTCCGCAATAAAAAAGGCGATGGTCACAGTCATTACAGCTCCGAATCTGGTTTTCCGGTTTTCTTCGCCTTCCAGCCTGTCGCCTCTTATGGTCCAGAGGCCGAAAAAAATAAAGGACAGGGAAGCTATGCCCTGGATCCATACCTGCGCAGATTCAAACCTGGTTATATAGTTGCCTGCCGCTACCGCCAGAGCATGGTTGAATACGGTGGCGATAAATACGCCGATTAAAACCTTGTGAGCCTTATACTTGGTCGCAAAGGCCATTGCCAGCAGCTGCGTCTTGTCCCCCATCTCCGCCAGGGTCACCGCCCCCACGGAAAATAAAAAGGCCAGTAAAGAAGCATTCATCGATATCCTTCCCTTCAAATTAAAAAGACCCTCAACATAAGCTTCCCAATAAAAAAGAAGATTATGTTAAAAGTCTCGTTGTCCGATGCGGCTTACAAAGCCAGGCGAACCTCCACCAGCATGTTGACTTTGTAATACTAACTACTCCCTTTTAACAGTTTTAATAATATATTACAGGGCAGCTTCTGTCAACCTCTGCGCGAATAAATTTTTATTCTTTGACCCTACCGGTATATCTCAGCCCTGTTCCGCCCACTGGATTTTGCCTGGTAAAGGGCCTTATCGGCGCAGTTGATAAAACCCTGCACGGAATCTTCCGGCCTGGGGATGGCAGCGGTCACGCCCAGACTGATGGTTATGTAACCGGCAGCCTGGGAAAACTCATGGGGGATTGCCATAAGCTCTATGCTTTTCCTTAGCATCTCGGCCACCAGAAGTGCTCCTTCACCGTCGGTTTCCGGCAGTATGACGGCGAACTCTTCTCCTCCGTATCTCGCTGCAAAGTCGATGGGTCTTTTGACAAGAGAGGCTAACGTTTGGGCGACAGTTATGAGGCATTCATCCCCCTTCAGATGCCCGTAATTGTCATTGTAGGCTTTAAAGCAGTCGATATCCACCATGATGAGCGACAATGGCCTGGCACTGCGGAGGGCGCTCTTCCAGCTGGCGGTCATATACTGGTCAAAGCTCCTGCGGTTCGCTATGCCTGTCAGGCCGTCACGGGTCGACAGGCCCTCAAGCTTGTTGTTTGCCTTCTTAAGCTCCGCCAGCTCTTTTATCTTCATTTCAAGCAGATTTGCCTGTTCCTTCAGCAATAGCTTCTGGTTGTGAAGGTCCAGGAAAACCTGAACCTTGCTCTTTAAAACAACCGGCTCGATGGGTTTGAAAAGGTAATCCACCGCCCCCATTTCATAGCCTTTGAATATGCATTTTTGCTCCTTGCTTATGGCAGTGACGAATATAATGGGTATATACCTGGTCTTTTCACTTCCCCGCATCAGTTCTGCAGTTTCAAAACCATCCATTTCAGGCATCTGCACATCCAGCAGCACCAGGGCGAATTCTTTTTCCAGCATCAATCCCAGGGCTTCATTTCCGGAACCGGCCTTTACGATGTTGCACTCCAGCTTGTCAAGGATGCTTTCCAGGACAAGAAGGTTCTCAGGCCTGTCATCAACAATAAGAACATTTGGCTTTTCCCTATTCAACTTTTTCTCCCCTATTTAAGGGGACTTAAAATTGTCCCCAAATAATATTAAAACAGTCTTACTATATTATTATCTATGATTGGAAATTATTTTATATTTCAAACCTTTTTCTAAATATTTTCTCTTTTTCTACAAAAGGCTCAAATTTCTCGCTGCTGCTGGAGAACTTGGGATTTTCCTTGGAACCCAGGCAAAGGAACCCTCCGTTGCACAGACTTTCTGCAAACAAACCCAGAACCCGGTTTTGCAGATCCCTGTCAAAGTATATCAGGACATTCCTGCACACAATGACGTGCATTTCACCGAAAACACCGTCTGTAACCAGGTTATGGTCGGCAAAAATCATCTTTTTCTTCAAGACCGGCTCCATAATAACCGAATTGTAGTCCGCGATGTAATAATCTGCGAATGACGCCGTCCCACCGGCGTTCTGATAATTGTAGGTGTATCCTCTTGCAGCTTCAATGGAATAAATCCCCTCCCTTGCCTTTTGAAGGACATGCTCGTTGAAATCCGTGGCATAAATTTGGGAACGCTCATAGAGTCCTTCTTCTTTCAGCAGTATGGCCATGGAATAAACTTCTTCACCGGTAGAGCATCCCGCATGCCAAATCCTTATAAAGGGATAGGTGCGCAGAATAGGCACCACTTCTTTTCTGAAAGCCAGATAAAAGGAAGGGTCCCTGTACATCTCCGTCACATTGATGGAAAAGTCCGACAGCAGCAGCTCAAAAAAAGCCCTGTCGTAGAGCACCCTGTGTTGCATATGGGAAATGCTTTCCATGCCCGAAACGGTGAGCCTTCTGAGAATACGCCTCTTCATGTGGGCCGGTGAGTAGTTCCTGAAATTGTGCCCGTATTTGAGGTAAATCGCTTCCAGGAGAAGCTTGATTTCTATATCCGCTTCCTCCGGGGCCTGATCTGTTATTTCATATTTCATTTATATAACCATACCCTTAAAAGTGTAATAAGCTTTTCTACATCAATGGGCTTTGTCAAATAGTCATTGGCTCCCGCCTCGATGCATTTCTGCCGGTCATCCTTCATGGCCTTGGCGGTGAGGGCAATGATGGGGAGCCGGGCATAATCCTCCTTCGCCCTGATTTCCCTCATGGCGGTATAGCCATCCATCTCCGGCATCATAACATCCATAAGCACTAGGTCCACATCCGGATTCTGGGCCAGTTTCTGGATTCCTTCCCTCCCATTTCTTCCTGCAATGATCTTTACGCCCTTTTCCTCCAGAAGACTGGACAGGGCAAAGACATTCCGCATGTCGTCGTCCACCACCAGAACCTTTTTCCCCTTCAGGGCATTTTCCTTTTCATGAATACTCCTGATGGCTTTGGATTTTTTATCATAGCACTTTGCATTTATATCGTGGAGAAACAGACTGGCTTCCGCCACCAGTCTGTCCAAAGACCTGGAACTCTTTATGATGATGCTCTCGGCATATTTTTGCAGCTCCGCCTCCTCTTCCTGGGTAAGGCTTTTGTCGGTATGAACGATGACGGGCAGCCGAGGGAAATGCTCCTCCCTGAGCCTGGCCAAAAAATCAAAACCCGACATATCCCGGAGCTTCACATCCAATATCAGGCAGTCAAATCCTCCGCCCTTGAGAAGCTTATAGGCTTCTCCTGCCGTTTCTGCGGTGTATACCTTTATGTCCTTATCCCCTACCATTTCACTGATATCAATACTGTGCCGCCTGTCACCGTCCAGCACCAGCATCTTTTTAAAAGGCCTGTTGATGGCATTTTCAATTTTTTTGAATGTTTCACTTAATTCCTTCAGGCTTACAGGCTTTTTCAAATAGCCCACGATACCCTTTTCTGCCTCAAAGGCCCTATTGCTCTCGCCGCCCGATATGACATGGACAGGTATCCTGCTTGTCCTGGGATCTTTTTTCAACCTTTCGACTACTTCCCAGCCGCTGATTCCCGGAAGGCCTATATCAAGGAGGATCGCCCCCGGTTGGTATTTACCGGCCATGGCAATGCCGGTTTCTCCGTCCTGAACGGTAATACACTCAAAGCCCTTCTCACGGGCCAGGTCCGATAGCAC
>JAFADI010000089.1 GCA_023424965.1 Bacillota bacterium | reverse complement strand
CCAACCAGCCTTTAAGGACCCTTACCATTACAAAGCTGGATGCAGAAGACGACTCTCCGCTGACGGGAGCGGCTTTCCGTATTACAGGGGGACCAGCCGGACATGAAGTAGATGTCACCACAGGCTTGACGGATTCCTCCGGCAAGGCGACGGTATCCGGCCTGTACTTTGGAAATTATATCGTTTCCGAAGTTACCACCCCTGGCAATTACAACCCGCCGGTGGTCAATTCCTTTACAGTTGATTTAAATTCCTTGAGCGGCCTTGACAGCGGCTTGACAGTAAAAAATTACAAGTACGGGCAAATAACCCTCCACAAGAAGGATGCCCAGGACAATACACCGCTGGCAGGAGCGGTCTTTGCTGTAATAAAAGAAGGCACTGAAGTGGGAACCATCACCACCGACGGAACGGGAACCGGAACCCTGGGCAACCTGCCCTTCGGTACATACAGCATTGTTGAAAGGACTGCACCCGCCGGGTATATGCTTGATACAGCTACCACCGTGGATGTCACACTGTCTCCAGGCAGCACCAGCGGGAGCGAGACATTGACAGACTACAAGCTCAGAAACCTGACCATCAAGAAGGTGGATGGAGCCAACAATACTACCCCCTTGGCGGGAGCCAAATTCAGAATTGAAGGACCTGCCGGTTTTACCCCGGTGGAAACAGCCGCGACGGATGCCAGTGGCATTACAACGGTCTCCGGACTGTCCTTTGGTACCTACCAGATTACCGAGATCACCGCGCCTCCGGGCTATTACCTGAATACAAGCCCTGCGTCCATCACGCTGGACAAGACCGACGACAGCGGCAATCCACCGTTGACCTACAGCCTCACAATGACCAATGCCCGGATTCCCTCCGGTGGTGGTGGAGGCGGTGGCGGTGGGACAGCACCGGAGCCTCCGAAGCCCCCCGTAGTACCGCCGGTTGAACCTCCTGTACAGCCGGGGCAGCCTCAGCAGCCGGAACAGCCCAAGCCTCCCGAGCAGAAGGAGACCACTACGGAAAATACCCCCGTGGACGGCAATATAACGGTGCCGGAGGGTGAGATACCCACCGTGGGCCAGCCTCCCCAGAACGGCAAGGTGGAAGTGGACGAAAAAGGCAACTGGACCTATACACCAGACCCGGGCTTTAAGGGCAAGGATAACTTCACCATAAAAGTCAAGGATCAGGATGGAAATGACAAGGAAATATTGATTGAAGTGGATGTGAATGAAATTCCCCAAGGAGCTGCCAAAACCCTTCCCAAGACAGGGGAACAGGGAAGGATGGGCTTCTATGGAGCAGGACTGCTTCTGATCCTGGCAGGCTTCCTGCTGTGGAGGAGAAGAATGGCATAAAACAGAAAATGCGCAAGGCAGGGAACATTCTCTGCCTTGCTGCATTTGGACCGTTGCGGAGCAAAACCGGCCAAAAGCGATGGGGTCGGATGCCCGGCCGTTTTTATGAAGGAGATAAGGATTTGAAATACATCAGGTTAAAGAAAACTTTTGCCCTTTTGCTGATTCTGGCAGGGATCGGTACAATGCTGTATCCCTACGGGCTTGAAAAATACAGGGATTACAAACAGAAGGAACTGCTGAACCGCTGGCAGGAAACCATGGAAGTGCTGGAAAAGCAGGACTCCGGGGATGTACCGGCCCAAAACGATAGTCCGTTAGCCCTTGAAGCTCTGGACCGGGCCCAGCAGCCTGCGGGAGGCAACAGTGGACAAAATTCTGGGGAATTGCCGGGACTGCAGAAGGAAGAGCAGGCCGGAAGGGCAGCGGAGAGAAAGCAGCGGGAAGAATATATCGCGGGTCATATGGAAGGCATACTGACCATCGACAAAATCAAGCTCAGGCTTCCCATATTGACGGGAGCCACCAAGGAAAACCTGGACCTTTCCCCCTCAAGCATAGAGCATACGGGAACGCCGGGAGAAACGGGGAACTATTGCATTGCCGGCCACAGGAGCCACACCTACGGCAGGAACTTCAACCGGCTTAATGAACTGGAGTCCGGCGACGTTATAGGTATGCAGGCCGGGGGACAGTCTTATCGCTATGTGATCACCGGAAAATTTCTTGTTAAGCCCGAAGAGACCTGGGTATTATATAAGACAAGCGGCAGAGATAAAGAGATCACCTTGATCACCTGTGAGCCTATGATTAATCCTACACACAGGTTGATTGTGAAAGGAAGGCTTATGGAGGGATGATGTGGAGACTTTCCGGGAATGGTTTGGGGTCCCAATATTAATGGGACTATAGACCTATAGGCGATAAGCCTAAAACAGTATATAATGTGGTATATATTTCATAAGCTTATCAATGGATACTTTCCAGCGATAAAGGCAAATCCGGTGAAAGCCGGTGGCGCAAAACTATAGGGCCTTACCCCTTTGGAGGGGTTGGCAGCCAGTTACCGAAAGGGGAGTTTTTTATGTTTAAAAAATTCTTCGCGTGCTTCCTGGCCGTGGTATATGTCTTTGCAGCAACGGTAAACGCTTTTGCTGCAGGAGCCCCTGTCTTTGACAAAAGCGGTCTGGACAGCGGAGTGGTCAGGGTCAGCTATGACAACAAAACCAACGTGAAGCTGAAGATTATGATTCAAAAGCAGGACAAGTCCTATTACTACGATTTGGAGCAGGGAGACAGCTTTCCCCTTCAGTTCGGAAATGGGAGCTATACCGTTGCAGTGCTGGGAAACGTAAGCGGAAACAAGTACAAGATACTGGAAAAAGATACACTTGACCTTGAACTGGCAAATGAAAACAAAGTGTTTTTGAATTCCATCAAGCTGGTAAACTGGAATGAAAACATGGCCGCGGTCAAGAAGGCAAGAGAGCTCACAAAGAACGCCAAAACCGACATGGAAAAGGTCAAGGCAATTTATGAGTATGTCACGGGCGGTATTGCCTATGACGATAAAAAAATCAATTCCCTGGAACTGGAGTATGTGCCTGTGGTTGATGAAATCCTGGCAAAAAAAAGCGGGATTTGTTATGATTACTCCGTATTGTATGCGGCCATGCTGCGCAGTGTAAATGTTCCTGCCAAGCTGGTTATGGGACACAGGAACGACATCACCGCGTATCATGCATGGAACCAGGTATATCTGAAAGAGCAGGGAAAATGGATTACGATCGACACCACCTATGATTCCACTTTCAGGCAGGAAGGCGGAACCACTTTGATGATAAAAGATGAAAGCAATTATAAAGTTGACAAGATTTACTAATGAAAGCAGACAAAATAGCTGCCGGTCCGTAAGTTATAATACGCGTATAAATTCAGAAGGCTGCTTCCCCGTTAAAAGGCAGCCGGAGAATTTATTACCCTTTGTGGAATTCCACAGAGGGTTTTTTTATTTATCGGAGGAACAGGAATTTTTTGTCGCTTGAATAAAAAAGCAGGTTTTGGTAAAATTAACTCAGATTATCCGCTCTCTCATTTCTATCCTATACATAGAATACCTGAGAATATTACACGGGGGTTACATACGAATGAAAAAGAATATTATTAAAGGGATCGTTTTATCTGTAATGATAGGATTAATGTCAACTGCCTATACGGCCTGCCAGAGTGTAAAAATTCAGACAGACAGTGAAAAAAGCATGGAAACAAGTAAAGCCGTGCCTGTTCCAGATACCGGGGACACGGAAAAATTCGGTTTTCAGGAAGAGAGCCAGGCCTCCGTTCCGGCGGAGGAACCTGTTCCGTCAAAAGCAGGGGATCCCTTCAATAATGCGGATAAAAAGAGGGTAAAGGCCAGGGGGCTTTATTTGACGGCAACCTCCGCAGGAGCAAGGCTGAAGCACTATATCGACCTTGCCAACACCACGGAAATCAATAGCTATGTCATCGATTACAAGGATGATTACGGAACGGTATGCCTGGACTCACAGGTACCCTTAGCCAAGGAAATAGGGGCGGTGGACAAAAGGTATGAGACAGGCAAATTGATCAAGGAGCTCCACGACAACAACATTTATGCCATTGCCAGAATCGTCTGCTTCAAGGACCCCATCCTGGCAAAAAGCAAGCCTGAAATGGCCATAAAAAATAAAGACGGCGGGCTCTACGTCCACAATTCGATGAACTGGGTGAATCCCTACAACAAAGATACCTGGCAGTACAACATCGACCTGGCGAAAGAGGCTCTCGCCCAGGGCTTTGATGAGGTCCAGTTTGATTATATAAGATTTCCCGACGGGAAAAAAAGCGAGATGGTTTTTGGAGACACGGGCGGAAAGAAAACGAACGAAACCGTTAACGAGTTCCTGGCGGCCGCCAGACAGCAGCTTCCCGGAGCCATCATATCCGGAGACGTATTTGCCATCATCTGTGAGAGCCCTGGAGACACGGAGGGAATTGGCCAGGTGTGGGAGGAAGTGGGCAAAAATCTGGATTATGTCTGTCCCATGGCCTATCCTTCCCATTACGCACTGGGGCAAATAATCAATAATGTCAAGTTTCCCAAGCCTGACCTGGATCCCTACGGAGTAATCAAAAACACTCTCTTGAAGGCAAAAAACCGCATGGAAAAGGTGGAAGGGCATAAGCCCATACTGAGAACCTATCTTCAGGATTTTACGGCTACATGGATCGGAAAAGGAAACTGGCAGTATTACGAAGACAATCAGGTGAGGCAGCAGATACAGGCGGTTTATGATGCCGGATACGAAGAGTGGTTCCTCTGGGACCCCATGAACAATTACAGGGAAGGCGCATTTGAAAAAGAATAGAATTCTACTGCTTTGAACCGGACAGTCTGGTAAACGGCAGCAAATAAAAAGAAACGTATAAACAATTATTTATACGTTTCTTTTTTGTTGGTCGGAGTGACAAGACTTGAACTTGCGACCTCTTGCACCCCAAGCAAGCACTCTAGCCAAACTGAGCTACACCCCGACGACAAGTCATAATTATAGCAGATGAAAAGTGAAT
>JAFADI010000076.1 GCA_023424965.1 Bacillota bacterium | reverse complement strand
AATGCTTTCAGGGCGGTGGAGAAGTCCAAGATAGCGGCCGTAGTTGCCGATCTGAAGGCTATTAAAGCGGCAGCGCTGGCATATTATGCCGATACGGGTGCTTTCCCTCCCTGTGATGATGTTTACTCTGGTAGTACTTCCACTTACAGGGGAATAGATTTTCTGGAGAACCATTCGAATATTACAGGCTGGAATGGGCCATACCTTGAGAACTGGCCCAAAGGGACCTACTGGAACAACAGCCACGGCGGGACCTTCCAGTGGCAGGGACAGTATGAAACCTCTTACAATACCAGTACGCATGTTGCAACCTACAATCCGTCCATTTACTTTGGATCAGGCCCAAGAAGCGACGGAAAAAGCGATGTGACCATTGAGCTGAATTTTGGCGATTCAGGGCTCTCAAATGCGGATATCGGCAAAATAGTACAAAGAGTGGATGATATGCTGGACGATGGCAACTTGAGCACGGGAGATTTCAGGTGCATTTCTACCTTGCCTTCCCACTGTGCATATTACCGAGTGATAAATTAAATGATGAACAAATATAAAAGCATTTTCATAAACAAAAATTATAATGGATTCACACTGGTGGAGCTTTTGGTGGTCATCGCCATCATAGGCATTCTGGCGGCAGTAGTGGCGCCCAATGCCTTCAAAGCTATTGAAAAAGCGAAGCTGAACAAGGTTATTGCGGATTGCAAGGCCATTGAAGCGGCAGCCCTTTCCCACTATGCCGACACCGGTGAGTGGCCAAGGCTCAATGATATCAGCAGGACCAACATGGAAGGCTATCTGCAGAATTATGGGACGGGACTTCAGCACTGGGACGGTCCCTACATTGAACGCTGGCCCATGAATCCCTTCAACAGCGGGGCCCTTGAAAGCCAGTACAACTACCAGTATGACTACAGGGCAATCAACGGAAAAAATTATCTGGTGGTGGAAGTATCCTTATACGGTACCGAGGATTGGGCAGGCAAAGCTGCTTTAATCGACAAGATTATTGATAGCAGCGACGGACAGTTCAGCGGGAAAATTCAGTGGACAAGCAGTGATCCCAACTGGACCGGGTTTATAAACTGGATTATCCTCCAGTCCAATGAAGCTCCCAAGTACGGCTCCGGGTCCACCGTGAGCGCACATTAGTTTTTTAGGAGAAGCATATGCGTTTGAGAAATAGAAGGGGATTTACCCTAGTAGAGTTGTTGGTGGTCATCGCCATCATCGGCATTCTTGCCGCGGTGGTGGCGCCCAATGCCTTCCGGGCCATAGAAAAAGCGAAAATTTCCAGGGTCAAGGCGGATGCAAAGAATCTGCGTTCCGCCGCCCTCTCCTATTATGCGGACATGGGTTTCTTCCCGCCGGATGTGAACCGTGGGGTTGATCCGGGCCTTATGACCAAGGTGACAAGTAATCTGACAACTGAGCAGATTGCGACGCTGAATCAGAACTGGAACGGTCCCTATATGGACCGCTGGCCTGATACCACGCCCTGGGGCGGTGAGTACGATTGGAACCTGTGGAAGGTTAGGACCAATCGAAATGGACATGATGTAGAAGCAGGACTGTATATCGGCATTGTTCCCGCCATAGGCTCCAGTACCGTGGGAGCCATAACCCCGGAGGGGGAAAAGCAGCTCTATGACGAGGGCTTTGATTCCGACGGCAGTGCCAGCAACAGGGAGGTACAGCTCCTCCTTGTGAGATGGGACGATTATAATTGATAATTGGTGGTTGAGCATATGAATAAAAACAATAAAGGTTTTACCCTGGTGGAGCTGCTGGTGGTCATCGCCATTATCGGCATCCTTGCCGCTGTAGTGGCGCCCAATGCCTTCCGGGCCATAGAAAAATCAAAGGTCGCCAGGACCATTAATGACATGAAGGCTTTCAAAACGGCGGCACTGGCGTTTTATGCCGATGTGGGCTTTTTCCCGGCGGATCCTACGGGTGGCTCTCCGGATTGGTATAGAGATCCGGGACTTGGTGCAAGTCCGGTCGGGGATTATTCTTCTCAATCAATAGCTGCACTGGGCTTCGCAAGCCAATCGGTTTATCTGGATCGAGTAAACAGCCGCTGGCAGGGTCCCTATCTGGATTTTCCGACCACCAAGCGCACGGCCTGGGGGGGAAGATATGACTACGAATGCTGGGGGCCGGGTGTAGGGCGTGCCAATGGAGTGCCGGACGGCATATACATCACAATCCATGAAATAACCCGGGAGAATGCGGAGCTGCTGGTGGAGTTGAGCCCCTTCGAGGTTGCCAAGGGTACCGGCAGCAGCAGCGGCGGTATTCAAACGGATGATGTGGCTTCGGGGATGTACAAGGTTACATTGAAAATTTCAGACTGGTTGAATTAGAAACTTTTTGAGGGCGGCATAAACTGCCCTTAATTCTATTTTCAGGGCTTTCATACAGCATATTCAATTTTATAAAAGATCTGGAGAACAGGGCATGCTTCTAAAAATGCGGACAAACAAAAAAGGTTTTACACTGGCAGAGGTCATCGTGGCGATGACCATCATCGCCATTGCCGGTGCTGCCTTTTTCCAGGTCTATTATGCGGGAAGGAAAGCCGGGGTTTCAAGCCAGCAGAGGCTTGATGCCCTGGTGCTGGCACAGAACGAACTGGAGGAATGCAGGAAAAGTCTGACCTCCACGACGATACCGGGGGGAACAATTAACAGGCCTACGGAAACATTGAACAACACCAGCTATGACATAACTGTCAATATAAGCAACGAGAGCAGTTCTACAGAGGCCGCCGTCTATACCATTACGGTGAAAGTCGTGCCGCAGGATGGAAATGCAAGGCCGGTGCTGCTGGGCACCAAATTTTTTGTGGGGGCTGAGGGGCCATGAAGAGGATAGGAAAAAGACTTTTGAACCATAAAGGCACAGCGCTGCCGATGGCCATATTTGTTATGATTCTCGTCCTGTCCATGATGGCTGTTTATGTATCTTCCTTAAGTAATGAGGCCAGGATAAGGACGGCCACGGAGGAAAGACTCATCGCCAAATATGCGGCGGAAGCGGGGGCTGAACAGGCTCTTTTTATGGTAAACCAAAGCGGTACTTCTGCTGCCATCAGCATTCAAAACGCGGAAATCAGGGAAAGTGGGCAGCTCATTTCCAGGTATTCCGTCAGCAAGGACAACGAGGGTTTGCGCATAACCTCGGAAGGCAGGTCTATTTTAAAGGACAGAAAGGTGAAAATCGTTGTGGATCTGTCTGAGGACGGTAAAGTGGCAAACTGGAAGGAAACCAATGATTGATGCCGGGTGTAATCTTATGAAGGGAATCGCTGGAATTTTCACCAAACTTAAAAAAGATAACAGAGGGTTTACCTTGATTGAGATGATGGTTGTCATCATAATATTGGGGTTTGTGTTTACTGCGGCCTATTCCCTTTTGAACGGTTTTTCCACCGTGGTTGAGAAGCAGCGGGGTAAAATCGATGCCAGGAACGATGTCCGGCTTGCCATGAACCAGATCGTAAAAGAGATAGAAAGCTCCTCGGGTGTGGCGTTGAGCGGTTCCGTCTGCTATGTCACGCAGCCTTCCGGTACAACGGCGGCCTACTATTATGATCATGGAAGAAAGGCAGTTATACGGGATGTGGATGGAAAACAGAGTGTATTTATCGAAAGCCTGGACTATAACCGGAATCCTTTTTCCGTCACAGCGGAAGGCAACAAATATGAAATCCGGCTTGTGACCCTCAACCGCAGCAAAGTGCCCGGCAGGCCCGAGACGGAAGAATATACCCTGGTTGC
>JAFADI010000051.1 GCA_023424965.1 Bacillota bacterium | reverse complement strand
GCTTTGCTGTCTTCCGTATCCGAATTTTCAGGTATGCCGTAATCATTCCGTATTTTATCTACCACGTGGGTTTGCCAGTCCACCACAAGCAGGGCATCGATTCTTTCCTCGTCTTCGGATACATCATAAAGGAGCTGATCCATGGGGAGCCTTACTTCAAAGCTTTTGCGGGTGCCGGAAACATCTAAGGTAAGAGCGGCGGTATAGTCGATGGTCTCATAAATGGTTCCGTTGATGTCTTCCGCTTTTTTATCACCGATGCCTGTGGAGGATTTGCCGTCTTCGTAGATGGTTTCGTCTTTGGGCTGATCTCCAGCAGTATTATTATCTTTATTATTGGATCCAGACTGATTATTAGCGCCACCTAGACTAATACACTGACCATATATTAAAACTGAAAGTATTAATAATAAGGATAAAAATTTTTTCACTATTGACCACTCCATTCTGGTGTGGAGGATATAGGGAAATTAAGATGTAAATCTATTTGCTTACTAAATGTTTCTGGATTACCACCCCACCTGGCTAATTCTATCTCTGTATCATCTTCGTACCACTGACCAATTTTAACGTTTAGTATTCCAGGATTTGAGCACTCCTTTATTCTCCATTGCAGAACACCTCGAATTCGTACTCTACCTTCGTTACTAACATATACTTTTGAAACTTCAGATAGATATTTTCCCTCAGCTATAATATTATTTTGTTTAACCCATAATAAATGGATATCCAGATTTTCATCGTGGGTTATTTTGTTTTCATTTTTATCAATATTATATCCTGTTTGACTTAAAAAAGTTTTTACCTCATCCTTAAAACCAATTTTATCAATCACCCTATAATCAACGTTATTAAAAGCTTCCAAATAGCCTTTGGCTTTTCTTATCATTTCTTTTGCTTCTTGTTCACCAAATGTTTTAATGAATTCCTTATTTGACATGTAGTGGTTTTTGCCGTCTTTGCTCACTTCCGCATCCTTGTTCTCTGGATAAGCGGCCAGCCGGCGTTTCTGTTCTTCCGAGAGGGGAGGCATGACGTAAGTGCCGTCTTCAATATCCTTCTGCCGGTCCATTTCTTTGTAATAAGCTCTGGAAAGCTCTTTATACAGGACAGGATTGTCCTTGTATTCCAGAGCTCTTACGATCATTTCGCATACTTCCGCCCTGGTTGCCGTACCGGTGGGTTTGAAGGTCCGTATGCCTTTGGCGTAGTAGCCCCGGATGAGATACTCGCTGAAGGCGGTATCGATCCACCTGGCGTCGGTACCCGACAAATCGCTAAAAGCTGGTGTGGATGAGGATTTGGGATCGATTTTCAACATCCGGCATATCATTTTGGCCATGTCCTTTCTCTGCATGCCGCCATCAAAGCTGTAGCTGTCCGAAGCTTCCACAACGCCCAGTTCTCTGGCCTTTGCCACATAGTTTGCGTACCACACCTTCGGATCATTATTCTGGGTGTAACCCATGGCAGCAAGCAGCAGCTTTGTGAACTCAGCCGTTGTGATGGCATTGCCCGGCTTGAAGGTGCCGTCGGAATAGCCGTTGATACCCCCGAGGCCCACAAGCTTCGAAGAACTGGCGCAGAACCAGTCATTCTTTTTTATGTCGGTAAATTTTGAAGAGGTGTAACTGATCAATGCCTCAAGCTTTTCATTGGCCAGGGTGATCGTCGGCGCTTTCCCTCCAAAAATGTCTTCCAGGGTATTGCCCGAACCATGGGCGGGGGAGAGGGTGAGGCTTGTAAACAGCATGGCGGACAGTGCCAGTATTGAAATAAACCTTTTCATTTGCGTACACTCCTTAAAGTAATTGTAGTATGTTAAATAGCATTGTTTATTCCCCAAATAATGCCTTTTACCTACCTATCAGAATAGTAATAAATTAATTGCTTCAATCCTTTGCGGTGGGGATGTGGTAAAGCGTTTGTGTCCATTTGACCTTTATGTTAGGAACCTTCCCGGGGAATCTGGCTGCCATTTCTTTCATCTGGGACGTTTTGAACACATAGGGTGTTTCCAGCTCGATGCGGCATTTGTTGTACACCGGGTTCCCGGTCCCAGGGTCCGACAGGGCGATACTTTGCCCCAATTCGTTTTTGAAGTCCGACAGTGGTGTAATGGTGACCTTGAATTTGTCAAACCGGTTATTCTTTTTGGGAAGAAGCTCTTTGGTGTGGCTTGTGCCGCTGCCGGCAGTAAAGTCATTGAAGGCTCCCATATCCAGGTCAAGACTGACACAGAAGCTTTCAACGAATTTATGAAGAAAGCCCTTTTCCTCCTCCGAGGCCGGGGAGGAACTGCTGTCATAGAGCTTTATTACTGCCTCCGCATCCCGGAGGAACCTTTCGTCGGTGCCGGTCAGAACGGCCGATCGGCTGCAGGATACGGCGGCTGCATTGATCCTGCACATATCCGTAAAGGCACACAACAGTTCAACAACAGGGGTAATCAATATGGACAGCAGCAGTATTCCTATTAAAAGAAAAGCAGGCAGTTTCATAAATCCATCCCCTTATTCACGGCTTGTCCTCTTCCTCTTTATCGTAGTTGATTCCCGTGGTTTTAAGATTGAAGCCAATATTGATTCTTTTGTCAATTAATGCCACCTGACCGGAACTTCCCCCGGTGATGGAGATCTTAAAGGGGAATTCGGAGGTTATACCCACGGAAAAGGGTTTGCCTCTTTTCTGGTAAGTTTTTGCCCCGGATATGGAAATGGGTATGCCGGTGTCTTTGAATATGGGTTTGCTCCTCAAATTGCTCATAATTTCGTTTTCTACCTCAGCGGTGATAAAATTGTCATTTGCGGCTCTGATGGAGAGGTTGAAGGTTTCATAAATCAGGCTGAGGTACCAGGGGAAGAAGGCGATTGAATTTGTGAAAGTGACAACGATAAAGGCTACGATCAAGGTAATCAGTATTGAGTTGGCTACACCTTTCATAGCAAGCCTCCGTGGATTTATTTGAAGGTGCTGTCGATGAAGGACTTAAGTTTCGTGTCAAAAAACCACGTAAGCCAGTCCGGCATTTTGTCCTTTACAAAGGTGAAAGCTACGCCGACGATGACCAATACGCCTATTGTGGCTGCAACCTCCTTTACCCCGAATCCCTTATTGCTGCGTATGTATGCGTTAAGGCGTATGAAGCCCGAACCCGCAGAGCGGGAAATCCTGGTTTTGACCATTGATAATTTCTGTAACATTTTGAACCCTCCCATTTATTATTTTTTTTGATTAATAACCATAATTTGGTAATTTTATAATTAATATAACAAATAAAACCAAAATATACAAGCGAAATAATACAAAATTTAGCTAAAAATTTATTTGCTCAGAAGCTGAACATTTTGAAGGCCTCCATAAACTGAAAATAGAAGTAGATGAGGATGAAGGATCCCAGCACCGCCATCAGGGAAAATTGGGTACGGACATTTTTGTCCTGACGGGATTTCAGCTCCTCCTCCAGCGTCTGGATTCTAAGCTCATGAAGCTCATTCTTCAGGTATGCCATCTGCGAAACGTTGTCGTAGCCATTTAAACGGGTTTGCATGATGTCGCAGAACTTGATCACATGCCGTAAAGGCACTCTCTTTTTGAGTTGCTTCAGGGCAAATTCCTCCCCGTACTCGATGTTGTCCAGCAGCACCCCCAGCTCTTCCTGCATGTCGGGGTTTGCGTTGGGAAGAAAATCCCTGACCACATCCGCCAGGTAAATGTCCACAGACCTTGAATACTGGTAGTAAAGCATGCTGTAGAAGGAGGGGAAGTCCTGCATGATATTTTTGTTTCTCAGTTCCACCTTTCTTTCCAGTTCATCAATGGGATACATCCAGCCCAGGACTGGGCCCAGCAGGCATAGATAGCCAAAGGGCCTGCTGATCTGCAAAACTGCCATTGAAATCATGACTGCACCCAGGGAAAGCAGCACCTGCTGTGCACGGAGTTCTTCAGGAGTGATTTTCAAATCCAGCCTGGAGATCAGAATCCTGTACTCCTCTCGCTTTAAATCTCCGATAAAGACTTTTTTGGCGAATCTCCTTAGAACAATATCCCGGAAGTAGTAGAGCTTTTCCGCAAAAGCCTGGTTTTTGGTGATTTTCAGGAAGTTCCGGGTTTTCTTCCGCCTCCTTTTGCTTATGGGCTTCAAAATGGAAAATACCAGCGTGAAGGAAAGATAGGTTATGGCGATAAGGGCAAGAATTTTAACGGCAGGTATCACTTACAAGCCCCCTTTTTTCAATCCGATGTCCCTTTGCAGTGACTGGCACCTGGCAAAGCTGAGGCAGATGGTTATAATGCTGACCCCGATCACCGATCTGCCGATATCCGTTGTGAGCATAAAATTCCGGAGTTCTTCTCCGGTCAGGGAATATAGCAGAAACAGGCCAACCAGCAAGGTTTTGATGATAAATTCCCTGTTCATGCTCCTGAATATCCTGTTTTTCCTTGTGTTGATTTCCCTCAGGGCCGCATTCTCATCGACGATATCCAGGAAGATGTCCGCCATGCCTTTGCGCTCATTGTATTCAAAAACTGCGGCCTTTTCGGCAAAATTGTCAAATTTGGGGCCCAGTTGTCTGTTGAGGATTTCCATGGCTCTTTTGAAGGAATAGCCATGATTTTCGCAATTGTCCACAAATTGCACGAAGTAGTGCCTGATGCTGGGACTCAGGTATTCTTTGGACTCCAGGACCTTTTTGACCGCCACCATGACCCCGTCCCTTGCCAGGGGGCAGATAATGTCTTCCGCATCCATGACATTCTCCAGTTTGGAGGATTCGGCGAGCCTGGATTGCATGATAAAGTAGGTGAAGCCTGCAACAATCAGAGATATGGACACCAGGACGGACATGGTGAGATTTTTTAAAAACAGCACTGCGACAAGGATCAGGATGGCAAAAATGATACTCAGCAAGGTATTGAAGCCGTCCAGGGTAAGAGGAAGGCCGTAATCCCTTATAAGGCTTTCCGCAAGAAGATTGTAGCTGGCGGCAATATTGGCCTTGTTCTTTTCAAGCTTGGCCTTTTTCAGCCGTACTACGGTTTTCTTCGTGTTTTTTTCCGCCACCCTGTTCAAAAGCCCGTTGAGAGAATTTCTGACTATTTTAAGCACATTCACTTTGAAAACATACAGCAGGAATACCATAACTGCCAGTATGAGAATGCTAAATAACAAATTGTATGCTGTCAACATCATATTTTTCCTCCTCTTCAGGGTCTGTGGGAAGCGTCAGGAACTCAAATTTGCTGCGCTTGATCCCCGACTTGAGCATTTTCTGCTCCAGCTCTTTTGATATGCAGCCGACCCGTTTGTGCCTGCCGATGATTTTTCTCACCTTGCCTGTAGCCGGGTCTTCATCCACATCGATGCACTCAAACCTGTAAATCTGTTCGATGGCCGGTTTAAGGCCTATGGCACCTCTGACTTCGGAAATGGAAGTGACTTTTCTCGTGCCGTCGGCCAGCCTCTCCTGAAATACGATGAACTTTACGGCAGCGCAGATATTCCGGAGGGCGAGCTCGGCAGGCTCATTGGAGGCGCTGAGATAGGCGGTAAGGAACCGGAAGATGGCCTCCTGGTCTCCCTCGGCGTGCAGGGTTGTGAAGAGGTAGTGCCCCGTCTGGGCCGCTCTCAAGGCTGTGGTGAATTCCCTTGGGGCCCGCAGCTCTCCGGGACCTATCCAGTGCGGGGACTGGCGCATGGAATTGATCAGGAGGTTTTCCATTGTTGCCGTGCTGCTGTCCAGGCTGTCCTCCGGGACGGATTCATACTGGAGGACGTCATTGATGATCCTGTCGGAGGGGTCATCGTTCCTGTACCTGAGGAGTCTGAGCTCTGTGGGGTTTTCGATGGTAATGATCCTGCAAAGGGGGTCAATCTGTTTTACAAGCATTTCATTCAAGGTGGTTTTACCGCTGCCTGTGGGTCCCACCGTCATCCAGGACAGGTCGGATTTGGGAATGAGGGAGAGCAGCCTGAACATATTGACGGAAAAGGATTCGTTTTGAATCATTTTTGCAGGGGGAATGGTGCTCTTTTTGAATTTCCGGATGACGAAGGCTGGATTGCCGTGGGGAGAGATGGAGGCATGGGTGGCATTGACCCTTGAGCCGTCGATGGTCCTGGCGTTAACCATGGGATTCTTGGGTGTGAGCCTTACCTTCGAAGCCCGGATCAGCTTGGTGATGATCTTCTCCATGTGTTCCCTGTCGGTAAAGGTCTTGTCCCAGAATTCAGTCCTGCCATGGCGTTCTATAAAAATCTGGTCGGGACCGTTGGCACGGATTTCATCAATCTCAGGATTTTCCATGGCGTCGGTGATCGGGCCGTACTGGGTTATTTCCTCAATCAGGTCGTTCCGGAGGGAGTTCAGGTTTTCATAGCCTTCCACGTCCGGCTTTTCCGTCTCCACATACTCGATGATATACCGCTCGGTAATCTCTCTTTTCAGCTTTACATCCTCCACCTGCCTGTAAAAGTTGGAAGCAACTTTGTTTATATAGGCCTGGCACTGCTTGACAGATTCTTCAAAGGACATGGTGGTGAGCTTGCCCGTATCCAGATCTTTAAAGAGGTATCTGGACTTTTTCTGTTTTTCACTTACATCTCCACGGGTTAACATGTGCTTTCACTCTCCAATCGGTATGCATGGGGCGGTATTAGTTCCTGATGATGCTTTCTGCCAGCCTTTCAAGGGATTTTTTGTACCTTTTGTCAATGAGGGCGCTTTCGGTCAGGTAGATCCTTCCGTCCAGGGAGCAGTCCACGGCCCCGTTTACGAAAGGGAACTCAGCCGTGAGCCGCAGGCTCATTTCACCGATGATTTCCTTGTCATAATTAAATCCCATTCCATTGCTCAATATGACATTGGCAAACTTCGCAATGCCGATTCCTATGGAGCTCATGAACTGGAACAGCCGGCTGGTATTCTGGGGGCAGTCGATCCTTTCACTCCACACCACAAAGCCCAGATTGCTGTTTTTGATTGCCCCATAGCAAAATTCCGAAGGCGGTATGTTGGGAATGTCGATCAAAACCAGGTCAAACATGTCTTTGAGGTTCAATATTACCCTGTCGACCTCCTCTTCCTTGATATCGAAGTAATCCTCCATGGCATCCAGGGGGCTTGGCGTCATCAGATAGAGGTTTTTAACCCTTGTCCTGACCAGCTCATCCCGGAAGTCAATCCTGTCGCTCCGCAAGGACTTCAGAAGGCCTTTGCCGCGCATGTTTGCTTCGCAGTCAAGGAGCTTGTATATGCTGGGATAGAACATCTTGGCATCCAGGATGCAGGTGTTGTATCCCTGGGAGGCCAGCAGCACCCCCAGTCCCGCTACCAGGAGGGATACGTCCGTGCTGTCCCCGGAGGGGATGAAGCCGATGACATTTTCAAGTATTTTTTCCTGCTCCAGTGTCTGGAAGGCTTTTTCCTTTGGTGAAAGCCTGGCCAGGTGCTCTTTGAGGCTTATTCCTTTTCCGGTATCCATGATTCGATCTCCTTGGCAACAGTGGGTAATTGGTCCATGATTTCCGTGTTTCCGGCTCTGCTTAAAATCGTTATGGTGAAAGAAATATCCTTTTTGCTTTTATATTTTGCATAGGCGTCCACCTGTGCGGTAGAACCCTCGAGAACGAGGGAACGGGGAAGGATGTTTTCAAGAAACTCCTTGCTTTTCATCACCTGCTGCTGCCTGTCTTCACTGAGCTTCTGGACCTCTTTGTATACCTCGTAAATGGAATGTCCTCCCGCATTTAAGAGGTCCTTGACTTTGATCTGGTCGAAAAGAGTTTCGACCTTCCGCAGGATTTTTTCTCCGCTGCCGAAAGCGGCGATGATCCTTCCGTCGCCGGCGGCTCCATTCTGGCCGGGGGCATTCTGCTCCGGCTGGGCTTCATCATAGGCGACCCTGATTTTTACCACATCACCAGGTGTCAGTATGTCTCCCCCGCACTCAAGATAGCTGTAGGGAATGGTCAACACTTCGCCGGATTTGTCCAGTGTATAGAGCCATTCGTTTTTCATGGGCTTCTCACTGGAAAACTGGTCTTTATACAGCACCGTTTTATTGCGGAGGTAATAGGTCGAATAATTGCCGATGGCCTCCTCCATATCCGTGACCATGTCCTGGCTGAATTCTTTACTGATGATTCCGTAGACTTCCAGGTCGTTCTTTGAGATTACCGACTTTGCAGGGATCCCCCCGGGATTTTTCACCCTTACCACGTCAACGGTGTCCTGTGCGGCTCTTCCCGTATTGTTCAGGAGCATAAAGGCGCATACGATAATCACCAGGCTTAGAACGATGGCCAGCAGTTTTTTCGGCAGCTGGCTCCCCGGGCTTATGTCTTTTATACTGTTGACTTTCATCATATACCTCCCGTCTTTATCCTTCACCTTCATGGACCAGCTCCAGGAACCGGTCGATAAAATGTTTCTTGAAAAGCTTCTGCTTGATAGTCTCGTTGGTGATTTCCCTGAACCGGAGAATTTCCGTCAGGTTCAGCGCTGCTCCCGCAAAGCCGTTTGAAATGCACCTCTCTGCCGGAAGCTTGAAAAGTGCTGCATCCGATTCTTTCTTAACCAGGTTGAACCTGTAAACATTTGTGCCGTTAATTGTCTCCATGTCCCTGCCGGATTTGTCATAGATGATCATGTATTTGTAACTCCCGCCGTCTTTCAGCAGGGGTTCGAATGAAGAATTTTTCAGATAGTAAAATACCATTCTCTCACAATCCTCCGTTGCGGGAGGGCTGCTGCCCCGGGACATCAAATCGGTATGAAAGCTTTCGCCGTACCTTTTAAGGCTCAGCCTGTTTTCACAATGTTCCAATATCAGCAGGCGGGTTTTGGCGATGGAGGAAAGCTGGCAGTGAAGATATTTTACAAAGGAGTTGAAATAAGCCGGATAGGAGTA
>JAFADI010000043.1 GCA_023424965.1 Bacillota bacterium | reverse complement strand
GCTCGTCGGACACCGCCGTCCCGCCGTCCTCGTTGGTGACAATCACCCTGTACAGCTTGCCCACGGCGCTTTCGGGCACGGCGGTGGTCTCAAAGGTCATCTTGTTGGGAAGGTTGTAGATGATTTTCTTCGGGTCCACCGTGACCACATCGCCGATCTGTATTTTGGCGTTCTCGCGGAAGTCGGAGCCGATGATGCTCAGGATATTTCCGCCTTTGTAGTTCACCCTTAATACTTTTCTCTTTTTCGTGACGTCATAGGTCTCCTCCGCCGCTGACTGCCCGTCCCTGGTGATGTTGATAATGGCAGGATTGCTGGCGGGATTTTTGTATTCGAATTGTCCCGTAGCCTTGCCTCCGTCGGGGTTCTCAACCGTCACCGGTACCGTTCCCACGGTATAATAGGAAGGCGTCTGGATGCTCAACTGGTTGGCACTTATGAACATGGTGTAATTATTAATATACGGAGCATACCCCCGGTCGAGGAGAAGCCTGCGGTCGGAGATTTCCACCTTTACCATCTCATAGCCCCCATAGGCGTTGCCGCTTCCGTCAACCAGAAGGCTGAGGGGCACGAACTTGACACTTCCGTCAAAACCCGTAATCGTTCCATTATAGGTGGTGGCATTATCCACAATGCTGAAGTTCAGTTTATGTTTTCCTTCCGTTCCCGTATCGGCCTCATAGCTCACCGTAAGGTTGCCCGTCAGCCGTACCGTGGTACGCCCGTTGTCAATCCTGCCGGAATTCTCCTGTTCCCTGGCGATCTGGCGGTTGGTGATGCTGCCGAACCTGACCAGCGGCATAATATAGGTATCAAACTTGTTTTTATCGTTGTCCAGGGTTGCGTTGTAGACATCAATGGAGCTGCGGACAAAGCCTTCCCCCAGGATGTCGATCCTGTCCCTGCCCTGTTTCTTCCCCTGGTTGGGCAGGATGGATGTGATTTTAGGGCTGGAGGCCTCATAGGTGAAGGTCAGGGAATTGGATTTCCCCGCGTCGTTGTTCACCACAAAGACTTCCGAGGCTCCGGCTGTCCCTGCCGGCACGATTACCTTCAGGTAGCCGCTGGCATATTCTACGATTTTGGCTTCCTTCTTGCCAAAGTATACCTTGGGAAGAATGGGGGAGGAATAATACCTTGTATACTGGCTGTTCCCCACCAGGGCTTTGGGCTCTCTTATGTCCGTAGCCTCATCGGTGGAGGTGTAGTTCCTCAGGTCATCCCAGATGCTGTTGTTGTTAAATGAACTGTTCAGGTTGTTAAAAGCTTCCCCCAGGTCGTACATCTGGTTGCGGTTTGCATCGTCATAGGGCTCATAGTACCGGAAGTCCATTCCCGTAATCTCTACGATATCCCCTCCGGAAGCCGAACCTTTTGCAGGCACGACTTTTGTGATCTGGGGATGGCTTCCCGGAATCACGTAGGTAAATCCCTTTTCCAGGCTGTAGCTGCCGCCGTCGGAGGGATTCACCACCACCACCGGCACCGTCAGCCTGCTGGTACCCTTGTCCTGCAGCAGGTCTCCGGGATATTTGGGAACCTTGACAATGATGGTCTTTCCGTCCACCGCCACACTGGTATCGGCGGCGGGCACCTCCACACCGTTGATGAACACCTTGGTTTTCACCGAACCGTTGTCCTCAAATTCCTTACCGTACAACGTAATGGTATATCCGCCCTCCGTGGAGCCCTCGTTGGGCACGATGCTATCGATGGCGGGCTGGGACTGGGGCTGCTTGTAATAATAAAACCCTTGCCTGTCCACCTTGCTGTCCTTCTTGGTGTCGGGATTGATGACCGTCACGTCATAATACCCGTCGGCCTCCAGCACAGGCACATAAAAGTGGATGGTGTTCCTGTCGATGACCTTGACCCGGTTACCGGTAATTCTTTCCACGCCGTCGACGGAATCCACCTTGTACAGGGTCTTCATCCTCAGCTCAATGGCTGTTCCGATTTTCAGCAGTGTGGTATGCGTATCCGAGGTGTCGTCCACCACAAGGTTCAGGACGGTGCCTCCCACCTCGTTGGCCTTGAGGCTGCCGCCGTCATATTCAATGACATAGTCCTTCCCGGCACCGTCGGAGAGGATAATGCGCCCTCTCACATCCACGTCCAGGGTATAGAAATGTCCGTTGGTTTCATCCTTAAAGAGAACACTCCGGTAATAATCCGCAATGCTGACTTTCCCTTCCGCCGTGTTTGGGGAAAGAATCAGTTCCCCTGCCGGGGACTTGTAATCCCGCGGGGTGATCTTCTTTGTGGTGGGGTCGGTATTGTACTCGTTGACCTCAATGTTCTCCAGCAGCATCCTGGAGCCCACCAGCTTCAAAATGTTGCTTTCGGTGGCGGTAGGATCCGGTTTTAGAAAGTTGTCTCCCGTCACCACCACCAGGGTACCGGTTTTTCCCGACTTGGGTGAGAAATCGGTGATTTTGGGGTTGGTGTAGGTCTTAACAAAGGTGAAGGCCCACGTAGCCATTCCCCCCTCCGGGTTCATGACCTGCAACTGGGTTTCTCCCTCCCTGCCCTTGGGGCAGACAAAGGTGATCTTTTTTCCGTCTCCCTGCCGCGTGATGTTCTTTACCTCTTCGCCGTCGATGAACACCTTCACGCCGCTGGCAAAATTGCTTCCC
>JAFADI010000254.1 GCA_023424965.1 Bacillota bacterium | reverse complement strand
CTGGTGGTTATTACGAGAAGGCCACACCCGTTCCCATACCGAACACGGCAGTTAAGCTTCTCCGTGCCGATGATACTTGGATGGTTGCATCCTGGAAAAGTAGGTCGCCGCCAGATTTATATGACCCCTCTTTGGTTTCCCCACAGAGGGGTTTTGCTTTTTTTAAAGAAAAAGAAAAAAACCCTTGCAAAACATGGACTCATGTAGTAAAATATTGAATGTTGTGACGTGGCATACGATGACATGGGAGATTGCTATTCACTGAAATAGGTAACTTTCATTGAGAATGTCCGATTCGAGAAACCGGGCGACAAGTCACTGTACATTTTGCAAGACGTGCTTACCGTGCGTTTGTTTTGTAAGTTGTGCCCAGGTTGCGACTGACCTTTATTGGTCAAACCGATCCTGGGTTTTAATATAAGATTACATGAAACACCCGGCATAGTGTACAGATAATCACTTGTTGTACGTAACAAAACAAAATCCGCTTTAATTCAAAGGAGGTTTATGTATGGCAAGCAAGCAGAAAATAAGAATCAGATTGAAGGCGTTTGATCACCAGGTTCTTGACCAGTCCGCTGAAAAAATAGTGGAGACTGCCAAGAGAACCGGAGCCAAGGTGTCCGGTCCCGTGCCGCTGCCGACAGAAAAAGAAATCATTACAATACTGAGAGCTCCTCACAAGTACAAGGATGCACGTGAACAGTTCGAGATGAGGACTCACAAGAGATTGATTGATATACTTCTGCCTACACCGAAAACAGTTGATGCCTTAATGAGATTGGATCTACCGGCAGGAGTCGACATTGAAATCAAACTTTAATATCCGGTAGTTGAAGTAGCAGGTCATGTTCGCTTAGAAGCCCGGAAGGGAATAAGAGTGAACCAATAACCATAGGAGGGAAATGAGAATGAAAAAATTCATGCTTGGCAAAAAGGTCGGTATGACCCAGATATTCAGTGATGATGGACTGGCAATACCGGTAACGGTAATACAGGCAGGACCATGTACCGTTGTCCAGAAGAAAACCGTGGATACGGATGGATATTCTGCTGTAAAGGTAGGCTTTGAGGATGTGGCTGACAAGAAGCTCAACAAGCCTGAAAGGGGCCTTTTCTCAAAAATAAAGGTTTCCGCAAAGAAACACCTGAGGGAATTCAGGGCTGAGGATTCGGAGAAATACGAGGTTGGGCAAGATATCAAGGTGGAAGATATGTTTGCAGCAGGAGATAAGATCGATGTAAGCGGCATATCAAAGGGTAAAGGCTTCCAGGGTACCATCAAGCGCTATGGTCAAAAAGGCGGTGCTGAGACGCACGGCTCGATGTACCACAGAAGAGTAGGTTCCATGGGCGCGAACACCAGCCCTGCCAGAGTATTCAAAGGTAAGAAACTGCCTGGACATATGGGCTCTGACAATATAACGGTACAGAATTTGGATGTAGTAAGAGTTGACGGCGAGAGAAACCTGCTCCTGGTCAAAGGTGCAGTTCCAGGCCCCAAAGGCGGTTTATTGGTAATCAAAAATACCGTCAAATCACGTTAGTAAATCGCACGAAGGGAGGAAACGACATGCCAAAAGTTGATTTATATAACACAAAAGGCGAAGTAGTTGGCGACATCGAATTAAAAGACGATATCTTCGGAATTGAAGTAAACGAAGAGGCAATGCACTTAGCCGTTTTAAACCAGTTAGCAAATAGAAGACAGGGTACCCAGTCTACAAAAACCAAGAGTGAAGTCCGCGGTGGCGGAAAGAAGCCATGGAGACAGAAGGGTACAGGTAGGGCAAGACAGGGAAGCATCCGCTCTGCTCAGTGGATTAAGGGTGGTATTGTATTGGGACCTAAGCCCAGAAGCTACAAATACACTCTTCCGAAGAAGGTTAAGCGTCTTGCAATGAAGTCTGCTTTAACTTCCAAGGTAAGCGGAAATGAAATTCTCGTTCTTGACAGCCTCAGCTTTGAGAATATCAAGACAAAGCAAATGGTAGGAGTGCTTGGCAATCTGAAGGTGGATTCCAGTGTTCTCGTAGTTTTACCGGCAAAGAATGAAAATGTAGAGAAATCTGCAAGAAACATTCCCGGTGTAAAAACAGCTTTTGTTAATACGCTCAATGTGTTTGACATTTTGAAGTATGACAAATTCATCATCACCAAAGATGCAGTAGCAAAGGTTGAGGAGGTGTACGCATAATGAGAAGTCCGGAAGATATCATTCGGAAGCCCTTTATCACTGAAAAGAGCAATACTGAGATTGCAAGCGGCAAGTACACCTTTGTGGTAGACCCCAAGGCTACCAAGACAGAAATTAAAAACGCCGTAGAAAAGCTTTTCCAGGTCAAGGTGCTTCAGGTTAACACAATGAACTTTGAAGGCAAAATCAAAAGAATGGGCGTTCACCAGGGCCCAAGACCTGATTGGAAAAAGGCCATCGTGAAGATCGACCTTGATCCCAAGCCGGTTGCTTACCTTGATAAGGGTGGCAAAGAAGTTGCAAACAATAAGAAGTACAAGACCAGCATCGAAGAATTTGGCGTAGCCCAGTAATTACGGGGGAACGGGCGGAGGTTATGCACCTGCATAGGCCGGTAAGCCTGAAACCCATAAATAGTTTTTTATAAAGGAGTGAGAAGAACATGGCAGTAAAAAAGTATAGTCCTACTTCTCCCGCTAGAAGGTTCATGACTGTTTCATCCTTTGAAGAGATCACAAAGACAGAACCAGAAAAGTCTTTGCTGGCACCTTTGAAGAAGAAGGGCGGAAGAAATTCTTACGGTAGGATCACTGTCCGTCACCAGGGTGGCGGTGCAAAACAGCAATATAGAATTATCGATTTCAAAAGGGACAAAGACGGAATAAAAGCAAATGTAGCGGCAATCGAATACGATCCTAACAGGACTGCAAATATTGCACTTCTTCATTATGTAGATGGTGAAAAGCGGTATATAATCGCGCCGGTCGGTTTAAAGGTGGGCGATATTGTCGAATCAGGTGAGGCTGCGGATATCAAACCCGGCAATGCTTTGCCCCTCATTAATATTCCCGTCGGTACACTGCTGCACAACATAGAATTAAAGCCTGGCAAGGGTGCCCAGTTGGTCAGGGCTGCGGGAAATTCAGCGCAGTTGATGGCCAAAGAAGGCGAGTATGCCTCTGTAAGACTTCCTTCAGGTGAAGTCAGAATGGTCAGGGTGAACTGCAAAGCCACCATTGGTCAGGTTGGCAACCTGGAGCATGAAAATGTTTCCATCGGTAAAGCCGGCAGAAAGAGATGGATGGGAGTAAGGCCCACCGTCCGCGGTGTTGTTATGAATCCTGTCGATCATCCTCATGGCGGTGGTGAAGGCAAGTCTCCGATCGGAAGGCCAAGTCCCGTTACACCTTGGGGTAAGCCTACATTGGGTCTGAAGACAAGGAAGAAGAAGAACCCATCCGATAAGTTTATCGTCAAGAGAAGAAACCAGAAGTAATCTGTTGAGAGTTTAGGGTTTAGGGTTTGGACATAGCCGGACTGTAAACCTTAAACCATAGACGGCGCGGGGCGCGCCCTGAAAGGAGGACAAAAGCAAATGAGTAGATCGCTTAAAAAGGGACCATACGTGGACGGAAAGCTTCTTACTAGAATAGAAGACATGAATAAGGTAAACGATAAGAAGGTTTTGAAGACCTGGTCAAGATCTTCCACAATCTTCCCACAGATGGTTGGGCATACGATTGCGGTTCATGACGGAAGAAAGCATGTACCTGTTTATATAACAGAAGAAATGGTCGGCCACAAGTTAGGAGAGTTTGCTCCTACAAGAACTTTCAAAGGTCATGGCGGACATACGGAAAGGTCTACATCTTTGAAGTAAAGAAGTTACACTGAAAGGAGGAAT
The DNA here is from genome assembly GCA_023424965.1 of Bacillota bacterium. GTDB lineage: Bacteria > Bacillota > Clostridia > Acetivibrionales > JAFADI01 > JAFADI01. The sequence goes on along the minus strand of JAFADI010000254.1, from coordinate 29,196 downwards.
TCCAATTGGAAAAGAAGGTTAGATCAAAAGAAGAGCTTCTTAAAGATAAAGAAACGATCTTGGAAGCCTACAACGCTGATCACAGAAAATTTAACAAGCCTGCTTTGCTTACGAAGAAGGAAAGAAGGGCTTTGGGCATAGGAAATGACGAAGGCAAAGCGATTCTGAACTTTGCGCGTATATCTCCAAGAAAGGTTAAGATTGTTCTGGACCTTATAAAGAACAAGAATATAGATGAAGCCTATGCAATCCTCAGGTATACACCGAAGGCTGCATCCGAAATCCTCTATAAACTCTTGAAGTCAGCTGAAGCAAATGCTACAAATGACACGAATAAGGGACTGGACAGAGAAAAGCTCTATGTTGCCGAAGGATATGCAAACCAGGGCCCGTCGTTGAAGAGAATCATGCCGAGGGCGCAGGGCCGTGCATTCAGGATCAAGAAAAGAACCAGCCATATCACAGTGGTTGTGAAGGAAAGAAAATAAGGGAAAAGGAGGTTAGAGAATGGGCCAGAAGGTAAATCCACATGGTTTGAGAATAGGAATAATTAAAGACTGGGATACAAAATGGTATGCCAGTGCAAAGAATTTTGGGGACCAGCTCGTTGAAGACGTTAAAATAAGAAAGTTCATAAAAAGCAAGCTTTACACTTCAGGTATATCCAGAATAGAAATCGAAAGAGCTGCCAACAAGGTAAAGATCAATGTCAGTACAGCGAAGCCGGGACTTGTAATAGGCAAGGGTGGTACTGGAATTGAAGAGCTCAGGAAAGAAGTGGAAAAGCTCACCGGAAAGAGCGTTTTGATCAATATCACTGAGATAAAGGTGCCCGAGCTGAACGCACAATTGGTTTCAGAGAACATCGCTTCCCAGCTTGAAAAGAGAATATCCTTTAGAAGGGCTATGAAGCAGGCGATGTCAAGATCAATGAAACTTGGTGCAAAGGGAATAAAGACTGCTGTTGCAGGCAGACTTGGAGGAGCCGAAATCGCCAGGTCGGAGCACTATCATGAAGGTACGATTCCCCTTCAGACGCTCAGGGCCGACATTGACTACGGATTTGCTGAAGCAAATACAACTTACGGTAAGTTAGGCGTTAAAGTTTGGATCTATAAAGGTGAAGTTCTTCCTGCTGTTAAGAAACAGAAAAAGGCGGAAGGAGGAGAACAGTAATGTTATTACCCAAGAGAGTTAAACATAGAAAAGTCATGAGGGGTAGAATGAGGGGCAAGGCTACCAGGGGCAATGTGGTGTCAAACGGCGAGTATGGCTTACAGGCCACAGAGCCGGCTTGGATCACAAGCAACCAGATCGAAGCTGCCAGGGTTGCCATGACTCGTTTTATCAAGAGGGGCGGACAGGTTTGGATCAAGATATTCCCCGACAAGCCGGTTACCCAGAAACCTGCTGAAACACGTATGGGTAGCGGTAAAGGATCCCCGGAATACTGGGTGGCAGTTGTTAAACCGGGAAGAGTATTATTCGAGATTGCGGGAGTACCTGAAGAAACTGCAAGGGAAGCATTGAGACTTGCTATGCATAAGCTTCCTATCAAATGTAAGTTTATAGCCCGCGAGACAGAAATGGGTGGTGAAGCAAATGAAAGCTAGTGAAATCAGAGATAAAAGCCAGGTTGAATTGGATAAAGAATTAAAGGACTTAAAGTCCGAACTTTTCAAGCTAAGATTTCAGCTTGCTACAAACCAGCTTGAAAACCCTATGAAGTTAAAGGATGTAAAAAAATCCATTGCTCGTATTCAAACAGTTATGAAAGAACGGGAACTCAAGGGAGTTAAGAGCTGACAGTTCATGATTCACAATTTGAAGTTGCCTGGCAGGCAGGCATGGAAGGAGGTAATCCCAGTTGGTTGAAAGAAATTTAAGGAAAACAAGGGTTGGAAAAGTTGTTAGTGACAAAATGGATAAGACGATCGTAGTTGCTATAGAAACCAGCGTAAAACATCCCCTTTATGGTAAAATAGTCAAGCGTACCTATAAGCTTAAAGCTCATGATGAAAATAATGAGTGCAAAATAGGGGATAAAGTTAAGGTTATGGAGACCCGCCCCTTAAGCAAGGAAAAAAGGTGGAGGCTTGCCGAAATAATCGAGAAGGCTCAGTAACACTAGGGAGGAGGTACTAAGATGATACAAGTCCAGTCCAGACTTAAAGTTGCAGACAACACCGGAGCAAAGGAATTAATGTGTATTAAGGTTCTCGGCGGCTCCTGGAGAAAGTATGCAAACATAGGAGACATCATTGTTGCTTCGGTTAAAAATGCAACACCTGGTGGTGTTGTAAAAAAAGGCGACGTTGTCAAATGCGTTATCGTTCGTTCAAGAAAGGGCAACAGAAGGCCCGACGGTTCATATATAAGGTTTGATGAGAACGCGGCAGTTATAATTAAAGATGATAAGAACCCCAGGGGAACTCGTATTTTTGGTCCTGTGGCAAGGGAATTAAGGGACAAGGAATTTATGAAGATTGTCTCTCTTGCACCGGAAGTTCTGTAGGGAGGAGGCGGCTTAAATTGGCTAACAAGGTACATGTTAAAAAGGGAGATACCGTTTTGGTTCTCAATGGCAAGGATAGAGGCAAGAAGGGCAAGATACTGAGTGTTGCCCAGCAGGACGGCATGGTGCTTGTTGAAGGCGTAAACATGAGTACGAAGCATGTAAAGCCCAAGAGCAGATACCAGCAGGGCGGACTGGTGCACCAGGAAGCGCCCATCAACAGCGCGAAGGTTATGGTTGTGTGTCCGAGGTGTGGAAAACCTACAAAGGTTGCGAATAAAATATTTGAAAACGGCGAGAAGTCAAGAACCTGCAAACACTGCAGCGGCGAACTTGACGATTAGGACTCTTTTCGGAAGGAGGTTAAAGGCGAATGTCCAGAATGAAAGAAAAATATGCAAATGAAGTTATACCGGCATTACAGACCAAGTTTAAATATAAAAGCGTCATGCAGATACCCAAGCTTGAGAAGGTAGTTATCAACATGGGTGTTGGTGATGTGAAAGAAAACCCGAAGGCAATGGATGCTGCCGTAGGTGACCTGGCATTGATTTCAGGCCAGAAGCCGCTTATAACAAAAGCGAAGAAATCGGTAGCTGCATTCAAGCTGAGAGAAGGAATGAATATAGGTTGCAAGGTTACTCTTCGCGGAGAGAGAATGTACCAGTTTGTTGACAAGCTGTTAAACGTTGCACTCCCAAGGGTAAGAGACTTCAGAGGTGTTTCAAACAATTCCTTTGACGGAAGGGGCAATTACTCCCTTGGAGTTAAAGAGCAGCTGATATTCCCTGAGGTAGAGTATGATAAGATTGACAAGGTAAGAGGTATGGATATTACCTTTGTTACTACTTCAAAAAGCGATGAAGAGGCTAAAGAGCTTTTAAGGCTGCTTGGAATGCCCTTCAGTCATAGTTAAGGGAGGGAATGACGCGTGGCTAAGAAAGCGATGATTTTGAAGCAGCAAAGAACGCCCAGGTTTAAAACAAGGGCATACAATAGATGTAAAATATGTGGAAGACCCCATGCTTACATCAGAAAGTTCGGTATATGCCGCCTTTGCTTCAGGGAGCTGGCGTACAAAGGCCAGATACCCGGTGTTAAGAAAGCAAGCTGGTAGTATGAATTTTGGAAGGAGGTTAACCCTATGCAAATAACAGATACTATTGCCGATTTGTTGACAAGAGTTCGCAACGCTAGTTCAGCGAAACATGAGTCCGTTGATATCCCGGCTTCCAACTTAAAGAAGGCCATTGCCCAGATTTTACTTGAAGAAGGCTACGTAAGAGGACTTCAGGAAGTAGATGACGGCAAACAGGGAATCATCAGGCTAAGTTTAAAATATACAGGCAACAAACAAAATGTAATCACAGGAATAAAGAGAATAAGCAAGCCCGGTTTAAGGGTTTATGCCAACAAGGACGAGATGCCTAAGGTGCTCGGAGGTCTGGGTATAGCAATTATATCAACCTCAAGGGGTATCATGACCGACAAGAAGGCAAGGGCCGCCGGAGTGGGCGGAGAAGTGCTCGCTTATGTATGGTAAGCACCGCTTATTTGTCTGAAAAGGGCAGCGGGCTGCCCATAATATTAAGAGCAGGAGGTGCAGTGAATGTCTAGAATAGGTAGAATGCCTATTGCCATACCCACGGGTGTGGATGTAAAGGTAGACGAAAACAACGTAGTAACCGTAAAAGGTGCAAAAGGCACTTTGACAAAAGAAATGCACAAGGATATGATTATAAAGATCGAAGGCGAAAATTTGCTGGTTCAAAGGCCTTCCGAACAGAAGTTACACAAGTCTCTTCATGGCTTGACAAGATCTCTTATCAACAATATGGTTGACGGTGTGACCAAGGGCTTTGAAAGAAACCTTGATATCAACGGTGTTGGTTACAGGGCTGCAAAGCAGGGTAAAAAGCTGGTACTCACGCTGGGATACTCCCATCCGGTAGAAATGGAAGAGCCGGCAGGTATCACCGTAGAAGTACCCGCACCCAACAAGATTATCGTAAAGGGATCCGATAAGCAAGCGGTAGGAGAATTTGCCGCTAAGATCAGAAGCAAGCGTGAACCTGAACCTTACAAAGGCAAGGGTATCAAGTATGACAACGAAGTAATCAAGCGCAAAGAAGGAAAAACAGGCGGCAAAGGTAAGAAGTAGGAAGGAGTGAGATGAAATGATAAATAAGCCCAATACAAATGTAGCCAGGCTTAGGAAGCATCTGAGGGTGCGCAAAAAGATCAAGGGTACTTCCGAGCGTCCAAGATTGAATGTTTTCAGGAGTTTGAAGCAGATATATGCGCAGGTGATTGATGACACAACCGGAACGACTCTGGTTTCCGCATCAACCATTGACGAAGCGTTAAAAGGAAAAGTGAGCTATGGCGGGAACAAAGATGCAGCCAAGGAAGTTGGAAAGCTTTTGGCCCAGAAAGCTCTTGACAAGGGTATAAAGCAGGTTGTATTCGATAGAGGCGGATATATCTATCATGGCAGGGTTAAAGAGCTTGCGGATGCTGCAAGAGAAGCAGGTCTGGAATTTTAACAGAAGGAGGGAGAAAAATTGCAACGCATTGATGCTAGTACGTTAGACCTAAAAGAAAAGGTTGTCAATATAGGACGTGTTACAAAGGTTGTAAAGGGCGGTAGGAATTTTAGATTCAGTGCCCTCGTTGTGGTCGGAGACGAAAACGGATACGTTGGAAGCGGCATGGGTAAGGCTGCTGAAATTCCGGACGCTATAAGAAAAGGTATTGAAGATGCCAAGAAGAACCTCATTAAGGTTCCTCTGGTAGAAACGACTATTCCGCACGAATCTTTGGGTGAATATGGCGCGGGCAAGGTTCTTCTGAAACCTGCGGGAGCAGGTACCGGAGTTATCGCCGGAGGCCCTGTAAGAGCGGTGCTCGAACTTGCCGGAATTCACGATATAAGGACCAAGTCACTGGGATCCAACAATCCCATCAACATGGTTAACGCTACAATTAATGGTCTTGCTCAGTTGAAAACCGTGGAAGATGTTGCCAGACTCCGCGGTAAGACTGTAGAAGAGATCTTGGGTTAGGAGGGAACTTTTGTGGCAAAATTAAAAGTAACCCTGGTAAAGAGTATTAACAAGGCGAAAGAAGGCCAGGTTGCTACCGTTAAGGCTCTGGGACTTAAAAAGATCGGTAGCAGTGTAGAACAGAACGACAATGCTCAAATCAGAGGGATGATAAATAAGGTTTCTCATCTCGTATCTGTTGAAGAAATATAAGGGAGGTGTTTTGCGTGAAATTGTTTGAATTGCAACCCGCTCCCGGGTCAAAAACACTGCCTAAGAGAAAAGGTAGGGGAGCTGGCTCAGGTAACGGCAAAACCGCCGGCAAAGGACACAAGGGCCAGAACGCCCGTGCAGGCGGTGGAGTAAGGCCTGGCTTTGAAGGTGGACAGATGCCTCTCTACAGAAGGCTTCCAAAGAGAGGTTTTAACAATAAACTGTTTGCAAAGGTCTATGCCGAAGTCAATGTTTCGGACCTCAACATATTTGATGACGGAACGACTGTTTCAGCAGAGCTTTTAGCTGAAAAAGGCCTGGTTAACAAGCTTTATGATGGAGTTGCCATCCTGGGTAATGGAGAAATTACCAAGAAACTCACTGTACAGGCTGCAAAAATTACGAAGACGGCTTCAGAGAAAATAGAGGCTGCAGGAGGAAAGGTCGAGGTGGTATAGTATGGGCGGAATGCTTGAGACGCTGAGAAATGCCTGGAAAATCCCCGATTTAAGGCGAAAAATCCTATTTACAGTAGCCATGTTGATTGTCTTCAGAATCGGTTCTTTTATACCGGTTCCGGGTCTCGATCCCCATGCCCTTGAAGAACTCGTTAAAAAGGGCGGTTCGTTATTTGGCTTTATGGATATAGTGTCAGGCGGTGCTTTCAAAAGTGCAACAATATTCGCAATGAGTATTACACCATACATCAACTCCTCAATTATCATGCAGCTTTTAACTGTTGCAATTCCCAGGCTTGAACGCCTTGCAAAGGAAGGGGAAGAAGGAAGAAAGATTATTGCCCAGTATACAAGGTACGGAACAGTTGTCCTCGGTTTCCTGCAGGCGGTTGGTTTGTACTTTGGTTTGAAATACGCCATTGTCGGCGGAGTAAACATCGTTACATTCCTGACCATCACTTTGACGTTTACAGCCGGTACGGCGTTCCTGATGTGGCTCGGTGAACAGATTACCGAGTTCGGTATTGGTAACGGTATATCCCTGCTTATATTTGCAGGTATTGTTTCAAGAGGGCCTGCAGGAGTTGTGGCTTTGAATACGGCATATGTAAATGCTCAGAGCAAAGGCACAGGCTTGCTGGCTGTTATCGCGATCATTGCCATCGTCGTAGTGTTTGTAGGCATCATTGCCGCCGTTATATGGGTTCAGCAGGCGGAGAGAAGGATTCCCGTACAATACGCCAAGAGGGTGGTAGGAAGAAAAGTATATGGAGGACAGAGCACCCACATACCGATCAAGGTTAACCTTGCAGGTGTTATTCCCATCATCTTTGCAATGTCCATCATGGCTTTCCCTTCGACCATTATCAGCTTTATCGCTCCGAACTCCACCAATCCGGTGGTCACTTTCTTCAGGAATGCACAGGGCGGTATCGGATATGCTTTAATTTATGCATTGCTGGTTATGTTCTTTACATTCTTCTACACCGTAATTGTTTTTAACCCCATTGAACTGGCAAACAACATGAAGAAGAACGGCGGCTTCATTCCTGGTATCAGACCTGGAAAGCCCACTTCCGATTATATTGCAAAGGTTCTTAACAGGATTACCTGGTTCGGTGCGTTGTTCCTCGCAGTCATCACCATTCTTCCCAGCATACTGCAGCAATTCACCGGAATGAACAATGTTTGGTTTGGCGGTACGGCAGTTTTGATCCTTGTTGGTGTTGCATTGGATACTGTGAAGCAGATCGAGTCACAGATGCTCATGAGACATTATAAAGGATTCCTTGAATAAAAGCAGATGGAGGTCCCTATGAGATTGATATTGTTGGGAGCGCCTGGTTCCGGCAAAGGAACCCAGGCAACAATGCTCCAGGAAAAATTAAGTATACCTCATATATCCACTGGGGATATTTTCAGAAGCAACATAAAAAACGGTACGGAACTTGGAAAACTGGCAAAAAGTTATATGGATCAGGGCGCGCTTGTGCCCGATTCCGTTACAATCGATATTGTAAAAGACAGATTGCAGCAGGATGACTGCAAGAACGGTTTCATCCTGGACGGGTTTCCGAGGACCATACCCCAGGCTGAATACCTGGATAAGGCTCTTGAAGACATGGGCATCGCCGTGGATGCGGCACTGAATATCCACGTGGATGACGAAGAGATCATCCGGAGAATGTCCGGAAGAAGGGTTTGCCCGGCTTGCGGCGCCAGCTACCATACCATATTTAAAACTACCAGGACTGAAGGCGTATGCGACAGCTGCGGTGCAGACATCATTCAAAGGGCAGACGACAAGGAAGAAACTGTAATAAGCAGGCTGAAGGTCTACCATGACCAGACAGAGCCCCTCATTGATTTCTATGGAAAAAAGGGCAAGCTTGTTACGGTAGCCGGTCAGGACAAGGTTGAGGATACGACCAAAGAAGTAGTAAAGGCTTTAGGTATATAATCGATGATTTCAATTAAATCTAAATCAGAAATTGATTTGATGAGGAAGTCTGCGGAAGTTTTGGCTCTGGCGATGGAGAAAATCAGGGAAGCCGTAAAGCCGGGGATTACCACTGGTGAACTGGACCGGATGACGGAAGAGTTCATCCGGAAGAACGGTGCCATACCGTCCTTTAAAGGATACAAAGGTTTCCCTGGAGCCATCAATTACCCCGGAAGCATCTGTGCCTCCGTAAATGATGAGGTGGTGCACGGCATCCCTGGTTTAAAAATGCTAAAAGATGGAGATATTATAAGTATCGATATCGGAGTATATTTAAATGGTTATCATGCGGATGCAGCCAGGACCTTTCCTGTAGGAAATATTTCCGAAACTGCACGGCGCCTTATCGAGGTAACTACCCAGAGTTTTTATGAAGGTATAAAAAACGCTGTAAAAGGAAAGAGAATCGTGGACATTTCTTTGGCGGTACAGCAGCATGTTGAGGCTAACGGATTCTCTGTAGTACGCGAGTATGTGGGTCATGGCATTGGAAAAGAGATGCATGAGCCTCCCCAGATACCCAATTATGCAACAAGGGAAAGAGGACCAAGGCTTGAGCCGGGAATGACTCTTGCAATTGAGCCTATGGTTAATCAAGGCAGACACACTGTGAAGCTGCTTGATAACATGTGGACCGTTGTGACTGCAGATGGAAGTCTGTCGGCGCATTATGAAAACACAATTGCAGTAACCGACGCGGAACCGATGATTCTCACAAAACTTGATTGATAAAGGTTTCAATTAGGTATATAATAGTCTATTGGAATTAGGACGTGTGCCAAGTTGGGATCTTGCACAGGGGTGAGCGTAATTGGACATTAGCTTAGGTCAGGTTGTGTATTCTAAGGCCGGCCGGGATTCAAAAAGGAAATTTATCATTCTGAGCATTATCGATGAATCCTATGTACTGATATCGGATGGAGACCTTAGAAGAATTGAGAAACCTAAGAAGAAAAAAATAAAGCACCTGGAGCTGACAGGGAACATACCGGAGACTATCGCCCAGAAGCTCAGTACCGGGCAAAAAGTCGGCAATTCCGATATAAGAAAAGCCCTGGCGGCGATAGAAGGTAATTAACAAACCGGTTATTACATGTTATAGGGTAAGGGTAAGGAGGTTTAAAACTTTGGCTAAAGATGATGTTATAGAGGTAGAGGGTACTGTAGTGGAAGCTCTGCCAAATGCAGTATTTCAAGTTGAACTGGAAAATGGCCATAAAGTACTGGCTCATATATCGGGCAAACTCAGGATGAATTTTATAAGGATTTTGCCAGGGGATAAAGTTACAATCGAGCTGTCTCCTTATGATTTAACCCGTGGTAGAATAACTTGGAGAGCGAAGTAATCGGAAGGAGGTTTTTTGAAATGAAGGTTAAACCGTCTGTAAAGGTAATTTGTGAAAAGTGCAAGATAATAAAAAGAAAAGGCAGAGTCATGGTTATCTGCGAAAACCCGAAACATAAACAAAAACAAGGCTAATTTAGTTGACAATTGACAGTTGACAATGGATAATTAATACTATGTGTGATTTGTCGGTGTTGATTGTCAATGCACATTAAAATTACGTTGGGGAAGCGGCTGCATGGAATAACCATGTTCTTTAACGATGATTTATAAATTGATTGATATTGGTTTTAATGCAAATTTCATATGGGCGTGAACGATTATTAATTGTTCATTGTCAGTTATCAATTGTACGTTGATTTTGGAGGTGTTCAAAAAGATGGCACGTATTGCCGGAGTAGATTTACCCAGAGAAAAAAGGGTAGAGATTGGTTTGACTTATATATATGGTATAGGCAGGCCGAAAGCAAATGAGATTCTTTCGACGACAGGTGTAAATCCCGACACAAGGGTTAGGGACCTGACGGATGACGAAATAAGCAGATTGAGAGAAACCATAGATAAAGAGTATAAGGTTGAAGGTGATCTCAGAAGAGAAATCGCCCTTAACATCAAGCGACTGATAGAAATAGGCTGCTATAGGGGAAGAAGGCATCGTATGGGTCTTCCTGTAAGAGGTCAAAAGACCAAGACCAATGCCAGAACCAGAAAAGGTCCTAAGAAAACAGTCGGAGTACAGAGAAAGAAGTAAAAGGAGGTTGGCGCATAAATGGCAACAAAAACTGCTGGTGCTAAGAGAGTTACCAGAAAAAGAAGAGAGCGTAAAAATATTGAACGCGGTGCTGCACACATCCGTTCAACATTTAACAATACTATCGTAACTTTGACAGACACTGCCGGAAATGCTTTATCATGGGCAAGTGCCGGCGGACTTGGCTTTAGGGGTTCCAGAAAGAGCACTCCTTTTGCTGCTCAGATGGCTGCGGAGACAGCTGCAAAGGCTGCTATGGAACACGGGCTGAAGGCTGTCGAAGTATATGTAAAGGGTCCCGGCGCAGGTAGAGAAGCTGCTATCAGAGCTTTACAGGCTGCCGGATTGGAAGTAAGCCTTATCAAGGATGTTACTCCCATTCCTCACAATGGCTGCAGACCGCCTAAAAGAAGAAGAGTTTAATAAAGGTCAACTAATAGTTGGAGGTGTAATTAAGTAGATGGCAAGATATACCGATGCATCTTGTAGGCTTTGCCGCAGAGAAGGCGAAAAACTTTTCCTTAAAGGGGAAAGATGCTATACGAATAAATGTTCAGTTTCAAAGAGAGTATATGCACCAGGTCAGCACGGTCAGCAGAAGAAGAAACTGTCCGAATATGGAATTCAGCTTCGTGAGAAGCAGAAGGCAAGAAGGTTTTATGGAATTCTGGAGGGTCAGTTCAGGCATTATTTTGAACTGGCATCCAAGAAAAAGGGTATCACTGGTGAAAATCTTCTCCAGATACTCGAAACCAGGCTTGACAATGCAGTTTACAGACTTGGGCTTGCAACATCAAGGCCTGAGGCAAGACAGCTTGTAAGGCATGGTCATTTTACAATCAACGGTCAGAAGGTTGATATCCCATCCTACCTGTTAAACGTAGGAGATGTTATAGCGGTTAAAGAAAAGAGTAAGAGCTCACCGAAGGTGAAGGCTGTAAATGAGATTGCCGGCAGTAAGGTAATCCCTCAGTGGCTGGAGCTTGACAGGGAAAACCTGACGGGTAAGGTAGTTGCTCTTCCTGTAAGGGAAGATATCGACCTGCCGATCAAGGAACACCTTATCGTTGAGTTATACTCCAAGTAACAACTGTTTTTAACTGGATACCACACCAACTTGGAATTGCAACTGAAGAATCTACTAACATGTATAACTAATTATAGTAATAGTTTGCCAAATAGATTACAATTTATGAATCAGTTGCCCTCATAAAATGAAAAAAGTTTGAAAAGGGAGGGTTCTGGGTGATTGAAATAGAAAAGCCTAAGATTGAATGTGTCGCTTCTAGTGAAGACAATACCTACGGAAAATTCGTAGTGGAGCCTCTTGAAAGAGGTTATGGAATTACTCTTGGTAACTCCTTGAGACGTATCCTGCTTTCATCGCTGCCTGGTGTTGCGGTAACACAAATAAAGGTTGATGGAGTGCTCCACGAGTTCTCCACAATACCCGGAGTGGTTGAAGACGTTACTGAAATCATTCTGAACATCAAGGCGTTGTCGCTTAAGCTTCACAGCGATGGTCCTAAAATTGTTTATATTGAAGCTGATGGGGAAGGCCCTGTAACAGCTGGGGATATTAAGGCCGACTCCGATGTGGAAGTGCTCAATCCCGACCTCCACATTGCGACTTTGAATGGGGACCACAGATTTTATATGGAATTGACGCTGAATAAGGGCAGAGGCTACGTTGCTGCTGAAAAGAACAAGCAGTACAGCCAGCCCATCGGCATTATCCCTGTTGACTCCATTTACACCCCTGTCAGGAAAGTCAACTACACCGTAGAAAATACACGTGTAGGTCAGGTGACTGATTACGATAAGCTGACCCTGGAAGTGTGGACCAATGGGAGCATAAAGCCGGATGAGGCCATAAGCCTTGGAGCAAAAATATTGAGCGAGCACCTTAACCTCTTCATCGACCTTTCAGATAATGCGAAGCATACTGAAATCATGGTCGAGAAAGAAGAGTCCAAAAAAGAAAAAGTGCTTGAGATGACAATCGAAGAGCTTGATCTTTCGGTCAGGTCCTATAACTGCTTAAAGAGGGCAGGCATTAATACTGTTGAAGATCTTATCAACAGGACCGAAGAGGACATGATGAAGGTTAGAAATCTGGGCAGGAAATCTCTCGAAGAGGTTCTCCAGAAGCTCAGTGCCCTTGGCCTGTCACTTGCGCCAAGCGAAGATTAAAAAAGAAAAGGTAAGGGAGGGAATAGAACTATGCCGTTGCAGAGAAAGCTGGGACGCGCTACCGATCAGAGAAAAGCGGTCTTAAAAGGACTGGTTACTGCTTTGTTTGAAAATGGTAAGATTGAAACTACCGAGGCCAGGGCCAAGGAAGTTAAGAATATTGCAGAAAAACTTATTTCCAGTGCGATTAAGGAAGCTGACAACTTTACTTCAAAGCAGGTAAAGGTGAGTGCAGCAAAAGTTGACAGCGATGGAAAGAAAATAACAAAAACCGCGACTTCAAAATCCGGTAAAAAGTATGACATCGTGGATAGAGAGATAAAAACAGAGATGGTTTCTGTAGATAGCTCCTCAAGGCTTCACGTAAGAAGGAAAGCGATGAACTGGATATACAAGATTAAGGATGCCGAAGGCAAAAGAATTGATCTTGTTGACAAGCTCTTTAATGAGATCGCTCCCAAATACAAGACAAAGAATGGCGGTTACACAAGAATATACAAGCTCGGGCCTAGAAGGGGAGACGCAGCTGAGATAGTAATTCTTGAATTGATATAAGTGAACGTTACTAATAGTTTTAATCAGGGGATTGGCTGAGAATATTCGGCTAAATCCCCGATTTTATATTAAGTGAGAAATTATCGGGTGAAATAGAGTGAGCGATCAGATGATTAAAACCCTGGAAGTAGAGTATGAATATGTATCCCATCAGGAAGGCAAATCCGGTACAAAGGCGCTAAATGGAGTGAGCCTCAATATCAAAAAGGGACAATTCGTGGTTGTTATCGGAAGAAACGGGTCCGGTAAATCCACCTTTGCCCGGCTGCTAAACGCCCTTCTGCTGCCTGCCAGGGGTACCGTGTACATAAAGGGACTGGCAACTGCCGACGAAAACAATCTATGGGATGTAAGACGCACTGCCGGCATGGTTTTCCAGAACCCGGACAACCAGATCATCGGTACTACCGTTGAAGAGGATACGGCTTTCGGGCCGGAAAACCTTGGAATACCTCCCGAGCAGATCAGGAGCCGTGTGGATGGGGCCCTTGAAGCGGTGGGAATGAAGAATTTTTCCAGGCATGCCCCCCACCTGCTGTCGGGAGGACAGAAGCAGAGAGTGTCAATTGCGGGCATTCTGGCAATGAAACCGGAATGTATCATACTGGATGAAGCCACTGCCATGCTGGATCCGGGAGGAAGAAAAGAAGTTCTGGAGGTTATCCACCGTTTAAACAGAGAAGAGGATATGACTGTCCTGCTTATAACCCACCATATGGAGGAAGCAAAAACGGCAGACCGGGTTGTGGTGGTCGACGGGGGCAGGGTGGTACTGGATGGTTCACCCAGGGAGGTATTCTCGAATGTGGCGCAAATAAAAAATCTCGGCCTGGATGTACCCCAGGTAACAGAGCTCTTCTATGAGCTGAACAATGAAGGCTTTAGCCTGCCCGCCGACATACTGCACTCAAAAGATGCGGTGCAAGAGATAAGCAGGAGGCTGGGTATCGGCAAACACGGAGGTTAGTAAAAACTATGGCTATTCAGGTTGAAAACCTTTCTTATATATATATGAAGGGCACACCCTTTGAGAGGGCTGCTCTGGAAAATATAAGCCTGAACATCGACTCGGGAGAATTTGTAGGCGTTATCGGACATACCGGCTCCGGTAAAACTACTTTTATACAGCATTTAAACGGCCTATTGAAGCCTTCTTCGGGCAGGATTGTCATCAATGGAATTGACACCTCCGGCAAAAATCTGAAAGAATTGCGAAGGCAGGTGGGCATTGTATTCCAATACCCGGAACACCAGTTGTTTGAAGAGACGGTATATAAAGATATCGCTTTTGGATTGAATAAAATGGGGCTTGACGGCAGCCAAATAGAAAACAGGATAAAAGAGTCCATCGAAGCCGTAGGCTTGACGAAAGCAGTGCTTGAAAAGTCTCCCTTCGAATTATCGGGGGGGCAGAAGCGCAGGGCTGCCATCGCAGGTGTTCTGGCCATGGACCCGGCGGTACTGGTATTGGATGAGCCTACCGCGGGACTTGACCCGAAAGGGAGAAACGACATATTGAAGTTTGTATCCCAGCTGCATAAGGCCAAGGGCATGACGGTAATCCTGGTGTCCCACAATATGGAGGACATTGTAAAGCTTGCCGATAGGGTCATAGTAATGAATAACGGAACTATTGCCATTGAAGGCAAGACCAGGGAGGTCTTTAAAAATATAGATCTCCTGGAGAGCATCGGCCTTTCCGTACCGCAGATCACCTATTTTATGAGGGAGTTGAAAAAAGTGATACCGGAGGTAAGCTCCGATATTCTTACGGTGCAGGAAGCAAAGGAAGAACTGAAGAAATATCTGATAAAGCAGTAGAAAGCAGGTGCGGCAAAATTGGTTAAGGATATAACGATCGGGCAGTTTATCCCGGGCAATTCATTCACCCATAAAGCAGACCCACGAACGAAGATCATACTGACAATCCTATATATGAGCCTGATTTTTATGCTCAATTCCTACCCGGGCTATCTGGCATATGCCTGTTTTACCCTCCTCATCATCATCGGTTCGGAGATACCCATCAAGTACACTTTGAAAGGTTTAAAGCCGGTTATGCTCATCGTGGTGTTTACGGCCTTAATAAACATGTTCACCGTGGGCGGCACCCCGATAGTTGACTACTGGCTGCTGAACAGGATTACCTATGAAGGTGTGGACATGTCGGTAAAAATGGCCTTGCGACTGGCACTGCTTATCATGGGTGCGTCTCTTCTCACATATACCACCACTCCCATCGCTTTGACAGACGGCATAGAAAAGCTGATGAAGCCATTGAGCAAGATCGGTCTGCCGGTGCATGAGATTGCCATGATGATGTCCATTGCATTGCGGTTTATCCCCACGATTTTAGAAGAAACGGAAAAGATAATCAAGGCCCAGTCTTCACGCGGGGCGGACTTTGACACGGGAAATCTCATGCAAAGGGCCAAAAGCTTCATACCGGTGCTGGTTCCTTTATTCATCAGCGCCTTCAGGAGAGCCGACGACCTGGCTACTGCCATGGAAGCCAGATGCTACAGGGGAAGCGTAGGGCGGACCAGGATGAAGCAGTTGAAGTTTTCCAGGGCGGACATCCTTGTCTCGGCAATTATGCTGGTATTTGCCGCCGGTATTCTGACCATACAATACCTGTAGGAAGGCAAGGCTTTTGGAACAAAAATGTCCTATTGATTTCAGATTTCACATATAGTAAGCTATGAAATATCATATATTCAGGCAGAAGTGAGGGTAATCATGTATAACATAGGAATAGACCTTGGAGGCACCAATATCGCCGTAGGATTGGTTGATGAAAATGGGAAAATCATTCTTAAAGACAGTGTCCCCACGCTGAGAGAGAGAAGCTATGAAGAAATCATAAAAGATATGGCCATGCTTACCTTAAAGGTGATCCGGGACGCGGGAGTAGACCCGAAGGACGTAGGCTGCATAGGGGTCGGAAGTCCCGGCATACCTAACAACAAGGAAGGCACCATTGTAAGAAATTACAACCTGAACTTTCACAACACGCCTGTACGTTCAGAAATGAGAAAATACATCGACCTGCCCGTATACATAGAAAATGACGCCAACTGTGCGGCACTGGCCGAGAGCGTCGCTGGAGCGGCAAAGGGCGTGGAGCACTCGGTGGCCATCACGCTGGGCACGGGGGTCGGTGGGGGCCTGGTCATCAACGGAAAAATCTTCAGCGGATTTAACTATGCGGCATCCGAAATAGGCCACATGGTCATCGTGGTTGACGGGGCCCAATGCACCTGCGGGCGAAAGGGCTGCTGGGAGGCCTATTCCTCCGCCACGGCATTGATCCGGCAGACGAGGGAAGCGGCACAAAAACATCCGGAGTCTGCCGTAAATCAGCTTGCGAACGGAGACCTGTCGGCCATCAATGCCAAAACCGCTTTTGACGCCATGCGGCAGGGCGATGAAGTAGGGAAGCAGCTTGTAAATGAATACATCAAATATCTGGCAGAGGGGCTCACCAACGTCATCAACACCTTCCAGCCCGAAATCATTGTTCTGGGCGGTGGCGTGAGCAAAGAGGGAGATTACCTGCTAATGCCCCTTCAAACAATGATCAATGAAAGAACCTTCAGCCTGGAGGTTCCTCAAACCCAGATCAAGGTTGCCCAGATGGGGAATGATGCGGGGATTGTGGGCGCCGCCATGCTGGGCCGATAAAAGCGATGAGAAACATTAAGCTCACAATTGAATACGACGGTACGCGCTATCACGGCTGGCAGATCCAGGACAACGCGGAAACCATCCAGGGTGTGTTGAAGAGGGCCATTAAAGGGCTCACAGGAGAAGAGACAAACCTTATGGGCTGCAGCAGGACGGATGTGGGTGTCCATGCCCTGGGGCAGATTGCCAATTTTCTTACGGCTTCAACCATCCCCTCCGACAGGTTTTCATACGCTTTAAACAGGATGCTGCCCCAGGATATCGTCATTAACGCCTCGGAAGAGGTGAGTCCTGATTTTCATTCGAGATTTATGGCAAAAGGCAAGACTTACAAATACCTCATCTATAACTCCCAGTTTCCTTCCGCCATCCTGCGGAACAGGGCATACCACGTGTCCCACAATATGGATCTGGGCTTGATGCGGCAGGCGGTGGAGCACATCAAGGGTCGGCATGACTTTTCCGCCTTCAGGGCAAGCGGAAGCGACACAAAAACCTCTGTAAGGACCATTACCGCCCTGTCCCTTGAGCAGGAGGGAGATACGATTACGATGGTCATCTCCGGTGACGGCTTCCTGTATAATATGGTCCGCATCATTGCAGGAACTTTGATAGAGGTTGGCGCAGGGAGACTGGAGCCTGACGACATGCAGGCCATCATCGCGGGCAAAGACCGCAAGAAGGCGGGAAGGACCGCTCCGGCTCATGGCCTGTACCTGATGAAAATTTTTTATTGAGACAAGAGTAAATGACGAAGTTGAACAGGCATCCGGCCTTATACCCTGTCGAAAATCCAGCTTTTGATGACGGCAAAGTACTCCCTGACGTAATGGTTGGGGATAATGTATATGGGCGTTTCCGCCGGCAGTCCGTGTGCATCAAGGCCTATCCGCCGGGCCAGCATTTTGGCCCTGAAAATGTGGAAGTCGTTTGATACAATAACTACGGCCGGCTTATTGTCTGCATTCAAAGCATCGATGACCTGCTTGGAATATTTTATGTTCTCAAAAGTATTTCTGGACCTTTCCTCCTTGTAAATGTTTGTACCGCTTATCCCCTTGGACAGAAGGTAGCGTTTCATTGCCTCCGCCTCGCTGATCAGTTCCTCTTCTCCCTGCCCGCCGGATAAAATCATTTTAACATCGGGATATTTCTTAGCATATGCAATACTTTTATCCAACCTCACCCGCAAATCCAACGTAGGCCTGTCGCCGACGAGGGCGGCGCCCAGGATGATGATATAATCACGTTTTGAGTCCTCCACGTCAAGTGCGGAATGGATGATAAGACCTTCAATTACGAGAAAGGAAAGCAGGCCTGTCAGAACAACGGTTTTGACTACGGCAGATGCAGCCTTATTCTTGATGAGGCGGGGATCTTTTTTTGCCCTGAGCTTGAAGATGCCGATAAACGTCATAATGATCCCCAGGATCAGCAGAAAAAGTGAGCCGAAGTAAATTCCCCAGCCCAGGGACAGGCCAAAAAAGAAGTAAAAGATATTCAGTGAGCCTATAAATAAGAGGATACATCCTCCGGCCCTGTTGAACCAACGGAACCTTGCAGTATTTGAGCCTTTTTCCGGCAATCTCTTGTCCTCCTGAAGATTTAATCTATGGCTATTCAATCATACGTCTGCCGGATAACGCCGGTTTAAATACCGTGTAAACAAGTTGTAAATTGCTATTCGTATTTTACGGCTTCGATGATGTTCAGCCTGGATGAGCTGATGGCCGGACTCACGGAAGCAGCCATGGTGATGACGGTACCTGCCAGGACATAGGTCCAGAGAGTATCCACAGGATAACTCAGGGGAACCGACAGATTAATGGATTTAAGCACATAAGGCACTCCCCAGAGCATGAGGTATCCCGCAAAAAGCCCTGTTACGCCTCCCAGCAGACCGCTGGCGAGGGCTTCTGAAAATATCATCCTTACGGTTTGCCTGCGGCTCATTCCCACGGAACGCATCATGCCAAGAGAGCGCTTTCTCTCGATAAAGCTTATGATCAGGTTGTTGAGGACTCCGAAAATGCCGATTACCAGTGCAAGGATGGAAAAGCCCTTCAGTATCAGGAAGGTGCTGGCGTTGCTTTGCTGCTCCAGGACCTCCATCTGTTTTACGGTTCTTACGAAGGGATGCCTACGGGCAAATTTCTTCTGGATGTCATTTGCCACTTCTTCCGGATTTTTATTTGTTTTTATAAATATATTGGAATAGAAAGAGGATTCCGATTCCGGTTTTACATATTTTTCGGAAACCAGGGCATAGCTGCCGTTGTTCCTGAGCGTGCTGACGAAGCCGACGACGGTGAAAGATTTGCTGCCCGTTTTCATTTTCAGGTCGATGCTGTCCCCTTCCCTGACCCCCAGTTTATCTTTCTGGGAATAGGTCAGGATAATATTCCGGCCCGCCTCCAATTTGTCCAGCAATTTATCCGGGTCTTCCGACATTTCCATGTTCCAGTAGTTGAGAAACTTGCTCCTGTCTACACCCTGGACAAGGCCGAGCATGTTCTTTCCGTCACTGCCGACTTCCACCTGGTAGGCCTCATATACGCTGTAGACTTCTTTCACGCCATCGATCTTTGCAATGCCGCTTTCCGTGGCCCTGTCAATTTGCGACATGCCAAGCACCCAGACATCAAAAGTCGCGCTGGAATAAAAACTGGTGAGCTCCGTTACGACACTGAAGCTTATGGTATTGATCATAAGGAGACTCGATATGCCGATGGCCAGGAGGGAGATGTTGGTCTGGATGCTTTTGTTGTCCCTGAGGTTCTTGACCGCCAGGAGGCCTTCATTGCCGAAGACCGACATGAAAATTCCCTCCAGGGGCTTTATGAGCAAGGATATCAAATAAGGCACCAGCAGGACCACCGCCCATACGGAAAGGACCATTCCCATAATGCCCGCCGGAAGGACCAACTGCTTTGGTGACAGCGCCGGGGCAGTGAAGGTGAAGGCAATGAAGACAAGCGCCGCCAGAAGCTTCCAATGACTCCTTTTTCTTGTCTTATCGATTGAGTTGAGCACAATATCTTTCACCGGTATCCTCGATACCCTGAGAATGGGAAGTATACAGCTTATAAAAGATAGGACCACGGCAAATACAAAGGCAGCCCCAAGCTGGAGGGGCGTGAATTCAATGGCGGCTTTGAAGCCTTTCACCCACACTGGCCTGGTTGCAACAGCCATTAGATAAAGAATGCCTATACCGAGGATACAGCCGATGATGCCGCCTACAATTCCATATAAAACACTTTCTGCCAGCAGCACGAAGTCCGTCATCTTCCGGGTGGCTCCAATGCTCCTGAAGGTGCCAATCACCGGCAAACGCTCCATTGTGACTACCTTGAAGGAGGTATAGATGATAAAAATACTCATCATGGTCACAATGAAGGCCATCAGCATAAAGGAAGTGGACATGCCCTGGGTCTGCTGTTTCAGTTCTTCTCTGGAGATGGGTTCTCTGACGGTATATCTGTCATAAGCTTTGGAAAGCTCCGAAATAACCGCCGGCTTCTCTCCGGGGTCCTTCAGCTTTATGTTTATCATATTGTATTTGCCCCTGCAGTTGTATATGGAAGCCAAAACATCAACCGGGACAATGGCATAGGTGGACATACCGTCGTCAAAAAACAGGCCTGCGGGCTGGGCTATGGCGGATAGGACAAACCTGTACTGGTTGCCGCCGATGGTGAGCTCCACTGAATCACCCAGCTTTAAACCGTATTTGTCACTGGTGTTTTTACTCAGCACAATCTTTTTTCCCTCAAAAGGGGAAAAGCTTTTCTGGCTCTCAAAGGCGATGGGATTCATGGCCTGGAATTCGTCATAGTCAGCTCCCACCAGAGATATGCTGATGGTTTCATCCTGTTTGTGCTTGTAGGTTCCCGAACCCTGTACAATTCCCACGGCGTATTCAAACTTATCCCGGAAAGGCCACGCCGCTTCAAGGGTAAAATAGGGAGAGGGGGATTTCTGCATGGGATATATTACAATTTCGGCACTGCCGTAATAATTCTTGATTCTGTCCTCAAACATCCTGACCATGGTATCGGATACCGCGCTGGATGCGAAGAAAAGCGCCGAAGAAATTATTATGGAAAATACGATAAGAAAGGTTCTGAATTTTTTCTCCCGTATATTCTTTAAAATAAACCTGATGATTATCTCCAAGGTGTTGCCCGCCTCTGCTATGTAATTTGGGAATTATGGACCTTCTTAAATTTACGGCCGGGGCCCGGAATTGTCTGGAAATAAATTATCTGCAAAAAAAGTGAAATGACGGACGACTATATGCAAGATACAGTTATATTATGGGTAAAATATAGAGCAAACGGGAGATAAATTAAATTTATAGTATTTTATGCTTGACACATGATTATGGCTGTATTACAATGTTAAAGTGTCGAAAAAATTGGTTGTTTAAAACGCCAAACTCACTTACGACGTAGTTATTATAAATTTAGTTTCAGATTGGTTTAAGGAGGTTAGGTTTTTCATGAAGACTTTTGTGGCTAAGCCCCACGAGCTTAAAAGAAAATGGTATGTTATCGACGCCGAAGGAAAGCCTTTGGGAAGATTAGCAAGTGAAGTTGCGAAGATATTAAGAGGAAAGCACAAGCCCATTTACACTCCCAATGTAGATACAGGGGATCATGTAATTGTACTTAATGCATCCAAGGTTGTTCTCACAGGCAAGAAGCTTGAACAGAAGCTTTACAGGCATCACTCCCTCTATCCCGGCGGATTGAAGGAGATCAAGTACAAGCAGTTCATGGCAGAGAAGCCTGATAGGGCAGTCGAACTTGCAATAAAGGGAATGCTTCCGAAGAACAGCCTGGGAAGGGCTATGTACAGGAAGCTGAAGGTATACAAGGGCGGCGAACATGAGCATCAGGCTCAAATGCCCGAAAAATTGGAATTGGACATATAAGCGCGAAGGGAGGATAAAGGATTTATGGCTAAAGTGCAATATTACGGAACAGGAAGAAGAAAGAAGTCTGTTGCGAGAGTAAGACTTGTTCCCGGAGAAGGAAAAGTCATGATAAACGATAGAGAAATAGACAACTACTTTGGGCTTGAAACCCTTAAGGTTATCTGCAAACAGCCCTTGGTGCTAACAGATACGCTCAGCAAGTTTGACGTGCTTTGCAAGGTTATCGGAGGTGGCTTTACTGGCCAGGCCGGCGCCATCAGGCATGGTATCGCAAGGGCCCTTCTCAAGGCGGATGAAGAACTCAGGCCGATACTGAAGAAGGCCGGTTTCCTCACCAGAGACCCGAGAATGAAGGAAAGAAAGAAGTACGGTTTGAAAAAAGCAAGGCGTGCTCCGCAGTTCTCAAAGAGATAATAGTTCATTACACAGGAAATCCCCAAAACATATGCTTTGGGGATTTTTTATTTTCAGCCATTTATTGACATGAGTGCAAAAATAGTTATAAAATGTAACATATATTCCCCATGTTTCAATTGTTTCTCAAATATAAAAATAATAGCCAGAGGGTGACGAAGATGAAGAATGGAAGTACCAACTCGATAGCAAAGAAGATACGTTCCGGGTTCCTGTCATTAATTCTTCTAATGCTGGTCATATCGGCAGGCATCATTGTGGTATCCCTGTATTACAAGCAGCAGTACGACGAAATTATAACCTCTGTGACAAAAGCCAATCAAATTCAGCAACTGGTCGCTGTGGACGTGAAAAGCTGTGAAAAGCTTTATATCGGCGACAAGATTGAATACGACCGTGCGGAGTTCAAGCGAAAAATGGACGAGAACTTTGCCTACCTGGAAAGGACAAGCTTAAAAGACGAGGATTACATAAACACAAAACTGGAAGGCATAAGGAGCCTTTATGCCACCTACAGGGAGAACACCGACTTTGTGGATACGCTGACAAAGGACCAAACCCGGGGAGATCGCTATGAAAAGATGGAGTATGCCAGAAAAGTCAGGACTTTCATAGAAACTGAGACCCTGGAGCTGATAACTAAACAGTTGGAGATCGGCCAGACGCTAAAGGACCGTATTAACATGCAATATACCATTTTAATCGTTGTATGCGCATGCTTGGCGTTTATCCTCATAATCTCCTATCTGTTTTATGCCCTTAAGATATCCGGTAAAATCGCCGGCGGTTTGAAAATTCTGGCGACAGCGTCAAAAACCATCGGAGACGGGGATTTGTCGGGCAAGGATATCGTTATTGATACCGACGATGAACTGATGGTATTTGCCGACACCTTCAACAAGATGAAAAACAACCTGAAAAAAATGATTATAAGGATGTTTGAAATAAGTTATACCGTCAGCAATGAATCAAAGAAATTGAATGAGAATATCAGGTCCATTACCGAAAGCTGCGGCCAGGTTGCCACAGCCATACATGATGTGGCGGCAGGGGCGGAAAACCAGGTGCACGACCTGGTAAAGCTATCCCAATCCGTTGAAAGCGTCCACAATTTAGGCAATTCCGTGAAGCAGGCCCTAAAAGACCTGGACAAGGATGACGGGGATTTTGACAGTAAGCTGGCCCGCATTGATAAAGACATGTCCACGCTAATTGAAAGCATATACGGCCTCAACGGCATCGGAAAGCAGCTGACCAGCCTTTCGGAGCGGTATGGAGCAAATTGTGAGGAGGTCTCCGTATCTACGGATGAACAAACGGGTATCATGGGGCAGATGCTGGAGTCTTCAATCAAGCTGCGGACAAACATTCAGGAACTGGAGGAGGTTGTGAAGGATTTCAAAATTGTGGAGTAAGTGCAATTGACAAAGAGATGAATAGCCGTCCGGGTTGCTGTTTAACACGGGCGGTTACTTTTTTTAGGCCATTTGCAGGGTCAATGGGCCGGAAGTGATGGGCTCGATGCCCCTGCGCTTTTATTTGGGGGTTTTATTGTATTTAATACAACGTTATAATAGAATAGAAAAAGTGGCAGCATTCATAATTTTGGAGGGATTTATGCTCATTATAAAAAACGGTAAGCTGATCACCATGTCAGGGACCGATTATGACAATGGATATATCGTGGTCAAAGAGGGGAAAATAAGCGGAATAGGGGATATGGCCTGCTATCCGGAGGAACTGGAGAGCAGCGGAACGGATATAAAGGTCATCAATGCGGAAGGCAGGCATGTGCTTCCCGGCCTGATCGACGCCCACTGCCACGTGGGCTTATGGGAAGATTCCGTGGGCTTTGAAGGGGAAGACGGAAATGAAATGACAGACCCGGTTACTCCCCACTTAAGAGCTATCGATGGAGTGTACCATGCCGACAGGGCTTTTTCCGAGGCAAGGGAGAGCGGTATCACCACTGTGGTTACAGGTCCGGGAAGCGCCAATGTCATCGGCGGACAATTTGCAGCCATCAAGACATACGGCAGACGCATAGAAGAGATGGTACTGAAGGAACCTGTGGCAATGAAGGTAGCCTTTGGGGAGAATCCCAAAACCGTTTATAACGAAAAAAGACAGGCTCCAATGACCAGGATGGCGACTGCCGCCCTGTTGAGGGAAAGCCTCTTGAAAGCCAGGGAATATAAGGAGCTGTTGGACAAGTATGAAGAGGACAGCGAAGAGAATGACAAGCCTGAATATGATATGAAGCTGGAAGCCCTGGTGAAGGTGCTGAACAAGGAGATCCCGCTGAAGGCTCACGCCCACAGGGCGGACGACATACTGACGGCCATCCGGATTGCCAGGGAATTCGGTGTGAATATAACAATAGAACACTGTACGGAAGGGCACCTTATTGCCGATATACTTTTAGAAGAAGGAATTGATGTTGTGGTAGGCCCCTTGCTTACGGACAGATCGAAGATTGAACTCAGGAACCAGAGCCTGAAGGCCCCGGGAAGCTTATCCAGGGCCGGAATAAAAGTTGCAATTATGACGGACCATCCCTGCATACCCATCCAGTATTTGCCCTTGTGTGCCGCCATGGCCGTGCGGGAAGGTATGGACGAGTGTGAAGCGTTAAAGGCAATTACAATCAACGCGGCTTGCATTGCAGGGATACAGGATAGGACGGGCAGCCTTGAAATAGGAAAGGACGCAGACATTGTGGTGTTCAGCGGCCACCCTCTGGACCTGAAGTCCAGGGCGGATATCACCATCATCAACGGAAAAACGGTACATGAAAGGGATTAACTTGGAAGCAGGAAATATTGAAATCAGGACCCACTCCATGGATGAAACTGTTGAAGCGGGTGTGAGGCTTGGGTCGTTATTGGACAAAGGTGACCTCCTATGCCTTTATGGCAACCTGGGAACGGGAAAAACGGCCTTTACCAGTGGAATCGCCCGGGCATTGGATATCCATGGCTATATCACCAGTCCTACGTTTACCATTGTAAATGAATATAAAGGCAAGATGCCGCTTTACCATTTTGATGTTTACAGAATTGCAGACCCGGAAGAGATGTTTGAGATAGGCTTTGAGGAGTACATCGGCGGAGAGGGTGTGGTGGTCGTCGAGTGGGCGGAGCTGATTGAAGACATCCTCCCCCGGGAGAGGATCAGGGTGCAAATAAGCAAGGACCTGGCGGCAGGGCTTGATACCCGGGTCATCAGATTTGAATTTTCAGGAGACAGATACAAGGACTATGAAAGCAAATGGATGAAAGGATAGATACGCATTGAAGATACTAGCGGTGGACACCTCATCTTCGGTGGCTTCTGTGGCGGTGGCGGAGGATACGAGGATCATTGGAGAATATACCATCAATCATAAGAAAACCCATTCCCAGAAGCTGATGCCCATGATAAAGGAGCTTATGGACAACCTTGAGCTTGCGCCGGGAGATGTGGATGTATATGCGGCCTCTACGGGGCCCGGGTCCTTTACCGGCCTGAGAATCGGGGTTGCGGCAATAAAGGCCATGGCCTTTGCTGCCGGAAAGCCGGTTGCAAGTGTGCCGACTCTGGATGCACTGGCATATAATATACCTGTGGGGGAAAGAATGGTCTGTCCCATCATGGATGCCCGGAACAACCAGGTTTTTACCGCCCTGTACAGATATGAAAAAGATACTCAGTTTAAGCTGACGGAATACATGGGTATACATATAACTGAATTGGTAGACCTGGTAAAAGGGAAAAATGAAAAGGTCATTTTCCTGGGAGATGGAGTTGAAAGGCATAGAGATTTTATCAACCTTGAACTGGGGGACCTGTGCGGTTTTGCACCGGACCATCTCCTGCTGCAAAGAGCGGCGTCCGTCATACAGGCTGCTTTCATCATGGCATCCAAGGGCAGGCTTGAGAGCAGTTTTGAAATGGCCCCTTTCTATCTCAGAAAGTCCCAGGCGGAAAGAGAACTGGAATTGAAGCAGAAACGGGAGACGAATTATCTCTAAGTATAAGGCGGGTTATTTGATTGAACAAAATAGAAGTTCTGGATATGACCATTGAACATATCGACGGCGTTTTAATCGTTGAAAATCTCAGTTTCAGCATTCCCTGGTCAAAAAATGCATTTATTGAAGAAGTGACGGGCAACAAATTTGCCATATACGTGGCTGCTAGGGTTGACAATGTCATTGCAGGCTATGGAGGCATGTGGAAGGTTTTTGACGAAGGGCACATTACAAATATAGCGGTACACCCGGAATTCAGGAGAACCGGAGTAGGGAGCGCCCTGCTCAGGAGACTGATTGAAATAGCAAAAGCACAGGGCATTACAAAGATGACCCTTGAGGTCCGCAAAGGCAACATTCCCGCACAGAAGCTTTACGGCAAATACGGCTTTGCGGCAGCGGGCCTTCGAAAAGGCTACTATGCAGACAACAATGAAGACGCATTGATTATGTGGAAAGAAAACGTCTAATCATCAAAGCAAGTAAAAAGGGGGCAAACAAATGTCAAACGCTAGCACACTTCCATACTTCAAACTACGCAACGAATGTGATCCTGAGAAATTAGCGTTTTCCGACACGTCAGAACTGGAACCGCTAAAGGGCATCATCGGACAGGAACGTGCGGTCAAAGCCCTGGAATTCGGCCTTAAGATAAAAACCCGGGGCTATAACATCTATTTATCGGGTATGACCGGTACCGGAAAAACCAGTTATGCAGAAAATTATATAAAGAAAACGGCTGAAAAGGATAAAGTGCCGGATGACTGGTGCTATGTATTCAATTTTGACAGGCCCACCCAGCCGATGGCCATTAACCTGCCTGCCGGAACAGGGAAAGTGTTCCAGAAGGATATGGATGAGTTCATAAAAATCCTCAACCAGGAGATAACCAAGGCCTTTGACAGTGATGAATATGAAAAAGAGAAAACAAATATTATCAAGGAATTCCAGGACATAAGGGATGATCTCCTTGAAAAGCTGAACGAAGATGCCGGCAAACAGGGCTTTAAGGTCAAAACCACAAGCGCGGGTATCTATTTTCTGCCGGTGGTCGAGGGGAAGACCCTCAGTGAGCAGGAATACGGGGAACTGGATGAGAAAATCAAGCACGAGATCAATGAAAAATCAAGCGTTGTGCAGATGGAAACCATCGAGATCATCCGAAAAATAAAAAACATTGAGAAGGAAGCGGAAGAAAAGGTTTCCGAATGGGAGAACAAAATTGCTTTATTCGCAGTAGGCATGCATATCAACGACCTGAAGGAAAAGTACAAGAACTTTGAAAAGGTGACACTTTATCTGGATAAGGTGCAGAATAATATTCTCCAGAACCTGGATGATTTCAGAGAGGAAGAAGTGCCGGAAGACCAGCAGCAGTTGGTGATACCCTGGGCCAAAGGCCGGGAGGAGTCGCCGGCAGACAAGTACAAGGTAAACCTCCTGGTGGACAACAGCGATTTAAAAGGGGCTCCCGTCATCGTGGATTTCAACCCGACCTATTACAATCTCCTTGGGAAGCTGGAATACGAGAATGAGTTCGGAACCATGACCACCGATTTTACGATGGTGAAAGGAGGCCTTTTCCATCAGGCCAATGGAGGATATCTCATTCTCCAGGCAAAAGACGTGCTGAACAATGTTCAGGCATGGGATGCCCTGAAGAGAATCCTCAGGACCAAGCAGATAAGCATTGAGAACATGAAGGAGCAGATGGGCCTTGTGGCCGTATCGGCGTTGAAGCCTGAGCCCATACCTCTGGAGATAAAGATTTTGCTGGTGGGAAATTCCTATGTTTACCAGACCCTTTATGAATATGATGAGGACTTTAGAAAACTTTTCAAAGTTAAAGCAGACTTTGATGAAGAGATGGAAAGAAACCCTGAGAACATACACAAGCTGGCCCAGTTTGTCAGTTCCTTCTGCCGGCGGGAGAAGACCCTCCATTTTGACAAAACGGGAGTGGCCAGGGTGGTGGACTACAGTTCCTGGCTCACGGAGGACCAGAGCAAGCTGACGACCAGATTCAACGACATTGTGGAAATACTTTGCGAATCCTGTACCTGGGCACAAATCGAAGGAGACACCCTGGTGAGGGACAGCCATGTAAAAAGGGCAATCAAAGAGAAGATATACCGAAGCAACAAATACGATAAAAAGCTCCTGGAGCTCCTGGAGGATGGCACCATCATGATTGATACCGAGGGTGAAGTGGTGGGGCAGATAAACGGGTTGACCATACTGGATATGGGAGACTATGTCTTCGGAAAGCCGTCAAGAATAACGGCCACCACCTACATGGGCGAAAGGGGTATCGTAAATATTGAAAGGGAAGTGGAAATGAGCGGAACTTCCCATACAAAGGGCGTCCTCATACTCAGCGGCTATATAGGGCAAAAATTTGCCCAGGAGATGCCCCTGTCCCTATCCGCCAGTCTTTGCTTCGAGCAGCTTTACAGCGGCGTTGACGGAGACAGCGCTTCCAGTGCGGAGCTGTACTGCATCCTGTCAAGCCTCTCTGAGATTCCCATAAAGCAGGGGATCGCAGTGACGGGCTCCGTAAATCAAAGGGGGGAAATACAGCCCATCGGCGGTGCTACCTACAAGATTGAAGGCTTTTTTGAGCTCTGCAAGGAACGGGGGTTGAATGGGAAGCAAGGGGTGGTCATCCCGTGCCAGAATGTGAAGAACCTCGCCCTTAACGACGAAGTGGTGGAGGCCGTAAAGAAAGGCACCTTTCATATTTACCCCGTCAAGACCATCGATGAAGGCATCGAAATTCTTACGGGCGTCAAGGCGGGAGTGCGCAACAAGAATGGTTCCTATCCCCGGGGAACTGTGAATTACAAGGTGTACGAAAAGCTTAAAAGGTTTGCGCAGACCGTTGCGGGCTTTGGAAGAGAAGACAGGGTAAAAGGACGGGAAGAATAAAAGAAGACAGTGCTGTGTTTACAGGTTCATAAGCCATGGTATATATATAAAACAAGAAATAACAAATATACTGGAGGAATACTTATGGATAGAAACAGAGCATATTCCAGATGCCATATCATGGGAGAAGGAGAGA
>JAFADI010000253.1 GCA_023424965.1 Bacillota bacterium | reverse complement strand
ATCTTATTTTCTTATTTGCTTATAAACTGCCAGAATGAGATTTGCAGGAAACTGTCTTTTCTTAAACAGGATAAGCATTGCCAGAACGGCTTCAATCAGCCCAATAATAAAAAATATGACATGCAGGTGAACAACTGCCCTAAACATTATGCATTGGACCACAATCCAAATGACCAGAGCCCAGCCAAAAACACTGCTTATATAGCCCTGAAATCCGGACTTTAAAAGAATTGTTACCGCACTGAACGCATTTCCAAGTCCAATGACAATGAATAAGATAATTCCAGGGATGAGATAATCGCTAAAAGGTGAATTTTTCAGAGCATCCACTGGCATTCCAAGCGGCTCTTGAGGATTGACAATCGCCGCCAAACCTCCGAACATGGCACCTATTCCTACGAAGACATGTAAAGCGAATAATAAACGATATACTATTTTCATCCTTATTTCCTCCAGATATTTGTCATTGGCGTCCAATTCATATAAAAAACCAGTACAAAGCATGATTCAATATTACCACATATTTACTGAAAATGTCAGTGGCATTGATGGATATTTCATAAATCGTGAATTATCACCATGAGCCGGTCAAGTGTTCTTCAAACACTTTCCGGCTCACTATGTTAAAAGGAGGACCCTTGTTACTTTAAGAATACTCTGCAGTTATTAAATAAATATGAATATTTTGTAAATTTAGAATATTCTCACCACAGTGCCTACGGAAACGATATTAAAAAGGTCTTCCACATCCCTGTTGTACATTCTGATGCAGCCGTTTGAAGCTGCCGTACCGATGGAAGCCGGATTGTTGGTCCCGTGAATGCCATAGTGGGGCTCTGATAAGCCCATCCACCTGGTTCCAAAGGGTCCCCCCGGGTCCACCTGCTTGTTCACGATGGTAAAGGTGCCGACAGGTGTGGGTGTGGTAGGCTTTCCCGTTGCCACGGGATAGGTTTTGACCAGATTTCCCTGCCTGTATAAGTCCAGTCTTTTTGCCTGGATGTTTACAACAATTGAATAGGGTACCGGCGCCAGAGGTAAACACAGTACCATCCCGTCATACAGGTTTGTCGGCCTGACTCCCGGATTTGACGCCTGCAGCTGCTGTACGGTAATTCCAAAGGCATAGGCAATCTTGTACATCGTATCTCCCGTTCTCACCACATATGTATTGAGGGTGGGACAGTTGACATTCTGAGGCGGATTCTGCGTAACGCAGATTTGCTGGCCGACCCGCAGCCTGTTGGGATCTACGCCTGGATTTGCGGATATGAGCGCCTGTACCGTAGTTCCGAAAGTCCTTGCAATTATGGCATAGGTATCTCCGCTTTTAATCGTATAAGGAGAAGTACCGATGGGACATACAGGTCCCTGGGGCTGCTGCTGCGGCACACAGATTCTGAGTCCTCCATAGATATTCATGGGGTTTATTCCCGGATTGGCCGTGATCAGCGCTTCTACCGACGTATTGAACTTTCTCGAAATAGTATATAAAGTTTCCCCTGCAATCACCGTATATTGTGTAAATCCGCTGGGACACTGTCTGTCCATATCTCTGTAAAACATCGCACACACTCCTTAACTAATCCTTACCGAAGTGCCCACAGGTACAAGATTAAACAACTCGCTGGCATTTGTATTGGAAAGTACAATACTTTTACCTGACGAAAGCACATTGATAAACTCGGGATTGTTTACGCCCCGGATACCGAAGCCGGCTTCAGACAGGCCAAGCCACCGTGCTCCGGTTTCCTCCCCCGTATCGACCTGCTTGTTTAAAACCGTAAAAGTTCCTCTGGGTATACGGCTATTGGGATCTTCCTTTCCAATGGGGTAAGTTTTGAAGCTGGTTCCTTTATAATACACCGTTAAGCTGTTCTCGCCCACGGCGACAACCAGATTGACCGGCGACGGTGCTACCGGTATGCAAAGGATCTGATCTTCGTAAAGGCCATTGGGATCAATACCGTAATTGGAATAATAAAGCTGGTCGTAGGAAACACCGAAATAATTGGCGATGGACTGCAGGCTGTCTCCCATTCTCACCACATAATAGTTGGTTGTAGGGCATGAAGGATATAGCTGTACCGTCAGCGGTACGCAGATCTGCTGGCCTATCATAAGATAATACGGGTTAATTCCGGGATTGGATCTGAGAATATCCTGTACGGTGGTATTATATTCCGTTGCAATTCTTACCAGAGTATCCCCGGCACGAATAGTATAGGGAACAGAGCCTGCCGGGCACTGAGCCCTGAAATACGGATACATCATCGATATCGCCTCGTTGGATTTTTATAATTCCATACTATTCTTTCTTGTATGGATTCGTTACAGCTATGAGGCGGAAAAGACAGGAGAAATTAGAAAAGCACCCTTACGGGTGCCTGGAAATAATATTTATATTCAGTTTCTTTTTGGGTCTGATCCCTAGGGCAATATGCCTTAGCTGTCCACAACCGGCGCATATTGAAGTATACTTGCTGACTACAAATCTTTTGTCTGACACACACTTTAGTTCAGTGTGATGCTGTTTACAACACGATAAACAGAAATCAGCCATATGTTCCCCCCGTCTATTCTATTTTCTCTATTCTGGTCAGGCAAGTCTTATTCTGCGGCTTGCACCGTCCATTCCCTCACGGATAGCAAAATCTAATGAACAAATTTGTGCTACCTTTATATATTATAACATTTCCTAAAAAAATTGCTATAAAAATATACAAAAACATTCACTTTTTTTTGTGGATTTTTATAATCTTTTCTCTCCTTTTCTTTATTACTGCGGCGGAGAGAATGAGGATGACCACTCCGAAAGTTAAAATCCCGGAGTAATATCTAAAATAGACGATAATCATGTTTGCATCTTCCATCAAATTTGCGGGAAGCATGCTGACGGTAAATATCAAAACTGCAAACGCCAGTACCATGGGCTTTCTGTGCTCCAGCCTGAAGGTTTTCTGGAAGGAATACACCGAAAAATAAAAGGCCGCGCCCAGGTACATGAAAGCCATGGTGGCCCAGGTGATAATAAAAAGCGGTTCTACTCTCTGAAAAAATCTTCCATAATTTATAATTCTCCCGATCTCATAAGCGGGAAGAATGATTTCAAGTGCTACCGGATATGAAAAAATACAGGTATAGGCAATGCTCATTGTTAACATAAAAAATGTGGTAAGTCCAATCGCCCCATAGCCAATGTTTTTGAAATTTTTCTGGGATCCCACAAATGGCACGATGAGGAAAATAAAAAACAATTCCGACATCTCCGATACCATAGGAATACCGTCAATGAATATGCTTTTCAAGCCCTTGCCAAAAAGCGGCGTGAGATTCGAAAAATCATAATAGGGCGCAAGGAGAACCAGGTAGGTGAGAAATGCAATAATGCTGACAGGGACCAGAATCGCCATAAACCGCACCAGCGGCTCAAGTCCGAAATACCCTATTGCAATCATGCCCGCCAAAAAGAAAATCATGATAAAGGTGATGGGTGAACCGGGATAGGCCAGTATCTTCATTTGCTCTGCGAACATCCTCAAAAGTGAAAAGGAAATGAACACCATGAACATAACGGTCAGCATCCCCACAATTACCCTTACAACATTGCCTCCCAGGTATTGTCCTACGTCGATGAGGTCCTTTCCTTCAAATCTGCCGTATAACTTTGCAATAATGAAAAATACGATAAAAGCAAGCAGTGCGATGTAAAGCGTATGCAGCCATCCCGCTGTTCCCGCCACTTCCATCAACAACCTGGGATAATTCAATATGACCTTGGTTCCCATCATGGTGAGCAGCAAACAAACTGCTTCCCATCTTCCAAATTTTATTTTTTCCTGCACTTCGCCTCACCTATCCTTCCCTGAAAAAAACCGTGTATATCGGCAGCAGCAAGGAAGCCAGCGCAAGGATGAACACCATGCAGGCTCCCAATTTGTTTTTCTTCTTCCAGGTCCAGATTCCATAGCTGCAGGTATAAACAAATATCCACAGTAAGATCAGAATAATGATGATTCCGCCAACACTCATTGCTTTTCCACCTCCACCTTTTCGGTAGAACTGTTGAAAGGTACGGTCCGGATGATGAGACCGGGACGCCTTACTTTGAAATCCACTTCCACGTTGAAGCTCGAATCCTTGTACCTGGATAGCCAGTAAAAGTCCTCCCATTCCTTCAGCGTAAGAAATTTCCTTTTCATTTCTGCTCCGAAACCGCAAATATCGGAATGGTATTGTCCGGAGGTCTTATGCAGCATTTTCAGCATACCCTCTTTCAAAAAATTTTCCGCATATTTTTCAAGCTCCGGCAGTTGCTTGGGATCTTCATAGTTGGTACCGCTTTGGATATTCAATATATCCCCTTCCAGCCTGACCTTAAGGTTGATCACCGGCTTGCCGTTCACCATCTGGACGCTTCTTTTCGGACTTCTGCTCTGCTTGATATTCAGTATCACATAACTGCCCTTCACCTTTGGGTCCGGAAGGGTCCAGTAGGCATAGTGGTATTCTCCCGTTGCCATGAGGTAATACCCCGTCTCCTCTCCGTCCAGCTCGCCCACCATTTTGCTTCCGTCAAACACTCCAAGCCCCATGTATTCCGCCTTCAAATCCGCATATTTTGTGATGCCTCCCGCCTTGAAATCACCTTCCTCAACCACGTTTTCACCCTTTTCCCTGTTGGTGGAGCCCTTGAGGTTCATGTCTTCGGAAGACTTAAAGGTATTTATGTCCGCAAGAATCGCAACAGGGTTTTCATATAATCCGGTGGCATGGTTATAGAAATTGATCATCTGGGTATTGGCGATAAAGGAAGTATAGTTATAGCTGTTCAATATCAATTCATAATATTTGGCCGGATTAGCCTCCAGTTTCGGCTGCACATCCCTTATGAAATTTTCCGCCGAGGTTCTGGCAACCAGCACGCTCATATTGGGCCTGAATTCCCTTCCACGCATCATGGCATGGATATATTTGTCCAAACCCGCTTCAGCCAATTCCCTGGAAAAGATCACCACCTTGGCATGGGAAAGGTTGAGCTGCCTGCTGACCGTGGTATTGGCCATATTGATTGCGGAATACAAAGAAGGGGATTCAATGGTCAGTACAAAGGAGCTTTGATCGCCGCCACCGCCACCTCCGTCTCCTTCACCGCCCCCACCGCCACCGATGCCCTTGGGGACAGCGATCTGGAAGGTCAGCTTCAGCAAATTGGTTTTCCCTTTGTCAAAGCCGATTGCCATGACATAAGCCAGTTCATCCACTTCACGGCGGTCAAAGCAACCCGTCAGAGGGCCTGCAGAAAATATGAATATTAAAACAACGCATACTAATTTTTTTACTCCGAATCCTTTCAAGTTAACGATCATTCCTTTCCCTGTGCCCGGTGCACAAAATCTATGAAAGTTTCTAATTTACCGCTCCCGTCAATTTTAAGTCATATTCTTTTTTCCTTTCTTCCCCATAAGCCTTGCCAGGATGAGAAGCACCATGATCACGCCGAAGGTCACTACCCATGCCGTAGTTCTAAAAAGAACCGCTTCCAGCTCGATTACACTCATAATGTTCTGAGGCAGGAGGCTTATGGTGAGTACAATAGCTCCGTAAGGAAAAATCAGCGGCCTGTAATATTCCAATTTGAAGGTCTTCCGTATAATGTGGAGCACAACGAAGAAGACCACAGAGAGGTATAGAAATGCCGCTGCAGCCCAAACAAGCACGAAAACCGATTCTATCCTCTGAAAGAACCTGCCCACGTTTATCATCCTTGCCATCTGGTATGTAGGCAGCAGTTGCTCCAACGATGCCGGGTACGATATTACTGCGGCAAATACCAGGGTGGTGAGGGTCATGAAAAAACCTGTAAATAGAATGGACGCATATCCTATTCTTTTGAACTCCTGATAGGATTTGATGAAGGGGAAAAAGAAAAAAAGTATTTGCAGGGCTGAAAATGAAGCGATCCTGAAAAATCCCTGTCCGAATATCTGGTACGCCCCACTTCCCAGTATGGGCGTGAGATTTTCAAATTTAATATAAGGCGATACCCCAACGACGATGGTTATCATCCCCACGGTAATGATGGGCACGATAATGGCGTGCAGCCGCATAATGGCCTCTATTCCTTTATAAGCACCCACCACCATGCCCAGCAGAAATAATCCCTGTACAAAGCTTATGGGCGATACGGTGAGAGCTATTACCTTCATGTTCTCTCCAAATTCGCGCAATATCATGGATAATATGAAGGTGCTGAAAATAATAAGTATACAGCCCACGATCACCCGTCCTACCGTTCCTCCCACGACCTCCCCCATATCCATTGTGTCCAGGCCTTCAAAAGGCTTGTACAGGCGGGCAATGACATAAAAAATAAGGAGTACCAGCAGCGTGATGTAAATGCATAGTATCCAGCCGGCCGGCCCGGCTATTTCTACCATACTGCGCGGAAAGTTCAAGAATATTTGTGTTCCCATTGCATTTATCAGCATTGCGGTGGATTCCCACCTGCCAAAGGTAATTTTACTGTTCACGGTTCTCCTCCGGTTATATCTCCAGTATCAAACAATCACTCTTCCTTGTTGCTTTCGCTTTCTTCATTGTCCGTTGAACTCTCCGTCCATTTCCTGCTGATTTTGGGCTGCTTCCGGATGTCCTTGGGATTGATATAGTCTGGCCTTGCTTCCTGCTTCCAGATAGGAGCCCTGAGAAATTCGTCCTTGTAGCGCCCCGCCGTCTTGGGAGCAAATGGCGCCATAAAGGGTACTCCGAAGGACTTGGCGGCTGTAAGCCATATTCCCTGCAGGAACAGGCCTGTGGTAATGCCAAGGAATCCTGCGGAAGCCCCTAGAAAAATATATATGAACCTGAGTATCCTGAAAGAGTATGCGAGAGAGAAGCTGGGGATGGCAAAGGAGCCTATTCCCGTGACCGCCACAATGATAATGAGGATGGGACTTACAATGTTTGCCGCCACTGCCGCCTGTCCCAGGATCAATGCCCCTATAATGCCCAGGGTCGGTCCGATGGGGCCGGGAATCCGGATGCCTGCTTCCCTGATCAATTCGAAGGCAATTTCCATGATCAAAATCTCCACCACTGTAGGAAAAGGCACCTTCTCACGGGCCGATACGATTGCCAGCAGCAGGTCCGTAGGTATCATCTCCTGGTGATAGTTGGTAATCGCAACATACAGTCCGGGTAGAAGCAGAGACATGAACACCGCCAGGATCCGTATCGCTCTCAGCAAGTTGGCGTATGGAAACCGGATATAGGAGTCCTCCGCCGCGTGAATGAGGTCATTGTTGGTGGTAGGAAGGATTAACGCAAAAGGACTGCCATGCATGATCAGGGCCACTTTCCCGTCACCCAGCGCCGCTGCCACCCGGTCGGGCCTCTCGGTGGCAATGATCTGGGGCGCCAGCATATAGGGGTCATCCTCCAGAAACTGCTCCAGTTGTCCCGAATCGATCATATAATCCACTTTTATACCGTTTATCCTTCTTCTCACCTCATTTACCAGATCGTCATTAGCAAGGTCCTTTATGTACATGAGGGAACAGGGCGTTTTACTTCTTTCTCCCAGCTTGGTATTTTCCACGATCAGATCTTCGTCCTTCAATATTTTCCTTACCAGAGCCGTATTGGCCCTTAAAATCTCATTAAAGCCTTCCTGTGGTCCCCTCAGCACAAGCTCGGTGTTCGGCCTCTCAATGCCCCTGTGAAGCCAGCCTTTGACATCTGCGGCAAAGGCGACGCTGGCGCCGTCCACAAAAATACCGCAGCCCCCGAAGTTAATCTCATCGATGACCTCCTGGAACTTTTCGGTGATCTTCAACTGGTTGTGGGGGATTAGCCGTCTCTTTACATACTCTCCTACGTCCTTTTCCTCCGACTTTATATCCAGATTGGACATCACCATGAGGGGATTGAGAATGTTGCTATTCACCACCGTCCTGTCGGTCAGACCGTCGATCAATATCAAGAAGGCTTTGACGGGTTTGTCTTTGAAGGTAAGCTCAAATTCCCTGATGACCACATCGCCATTGGTGGGAACCGTATAGACCTGTTTCATGTATTCCAGGTTCTGTTCCACATCCTTGCTGATATTTTCCCTTATTTTGAGCTGGGAAGCCTGGTCCTGGTTGTTTTGCCCTTCCTTTTTATCCTCATTTTCATTGTCTGAAGCTTGTTTCTCAGGAGTAGTTTTTACCGGTTTTTTGATGACGCTCCGGTCTCTTTTTTGGGGTTGACTCTGTTCTTCCGGGCCTTTGTCCTTTATGAGATCTTCCCTTTGGCCTGTAACCTTATTTTCTTTTAATATGAAACCTTCTATTTTTTTTGGCTCTTCAAACAGCAGAAAGCTTTTAAGCTTTTTCATGAAATCAGACAATTGCTCCACTCCTTCATGCTGAGATGACCAATCCATCTCTTTAAGTATCCAGCTCTGGTTATTCATGCTTATTATGTTTTTATTACACAGTAAATATTCAAGAAAGGACAGGATGGGCCGAATGTGGATTTAGCAAATCAGTCCATAAAAAAACAAGCCTTTTTAAAGGGCTTGCATTTTATCTGTGTTTAAAACTTTACTTCTTCCACATAGCCTTTGCCAAGCTTTACAAGATAAACATCCCACTTTTTTGCTCCCAGGGATTTGGCAAAACCCTTGTCAAAAACGGCAAAGTCAAATCTCTGCTTTCCTTTTATAGCGCTTCCCGTATCCATGGCAACCGCATATCCCAGCCCCTTGATATAGAAAACCGTACCGAAAGGCCAGTGCCTGTTGTCTACGGCCACGGATATTCCCGGAATGATGGGTTTCCCCGAATTCGTTATTCCTTTGTTGTTGCCGCACTCGTCGCTGCTGGGCGTATAAGCCGTACCCTGGAATTTTCCCAGGTATCTGCCCCGGATCAGCTCACCCCTGGAACTTATTCCATCGAAGCTGGTGTAGCTCTGTGGCTTGATACCGACTGCCGCCGCCTTTTTGAGAGAATTTTGCAGTGCAATGTTGTCTTCCACCAGTTCCTTGTTTTTCTTTACAACTTCTTCATTTGTCCTTTTTATCTCCTGCATTTGCTTTTGCGTTTCTTCGTTCTGCGCCAGAAGCTGCCGGTTTATCTCTTTTATATTCTCCATTTCTTTTTTCAGTCCGGCATTTTCAGTTGCCAGTGTGTCTTTCTCGCTGATGAGGCCTGCTCGTTCGCCACCGACGGCATTTATCCTGGAGATGGAAGCTTCAAATTCCGATTTGAAGCTGCTGTAGGAGCTATATAAAATAAAATTGTTTGTACATAGTGCAAATACGGCCAGGAACAAAATGCAAATAACCGTAAGATAGCCTCTGACGGCTTTTCTTACGGGGTTGAACCGTTTTTGCTTAAAGTGAGGCCTTATTCCTCCAGAAGCCTCAAAATCAGACATGATCGTTATCCTCCCAAACCAGGAGGACTTAAAATATTACTTCCGGGTAGCATAATGACAGCGGAAGTTATACTTTAACTGTCCCCCAATTTTATCGACACCTGTGATTTTGCCTGTGTCTTGGCAATATATC
>JAFADI010000252.1 GCA_023424965.1 Bacillota bacterium | reverse complement strand
ATGCTGTCCTCCTCCTTCAAGCTCAATGCAAACGTATTTGAATATCCTTTCCGGTTGATTCCAAAGCCTTTCATCCTGACCAACTTCGAGACCATTCTCTCGCCCCAGTATTACTTCCTCCGGTGGTATGCCAATACGGTAATCCTGGTGGTGGTTACCATCGCCCTGAGGGTTCTGATCGTGGGAATAACCGCTTACGCCCTCGCAAGGCTGAGGTTCAGGGGAAGGGACGCAATTTTTTTCATATTTATTCTCACGCTGATGATCCCCAGCGATTCCCTGCTGGTGCCAAGGTATATCGTGCTCTCCTTCCTGCACCTGACGGATTCCATGTGGTCCATCGTCTTCCTCTTTACCTTTGAATTCTTTCTGGTATTCCTGGTGCGCCAGTTCTACCTCACCATACCCTATGAACTGACGGAGGCTGCCATCATCGACGGGTGCAGCCATATCCGGGTGTTTTTCAACATCATTCTGCCCCTGTCGAAGCCGGCAATGATTACCATGGCCATCTTCACCTTCGTATGGCAGTGGAATGATTTTACAGACCCCTTCATCTTCATATCCACCCTGGAAAAGCAGATGATCGCCGTGGGCATCCGGAACTTTGCCTCGGAGCACGGGGTGAAGTACGCCATGCAGATGGCGGGTTCCACCCTCACACTGCTGCCTGTCATCGGAGTGTTCCTCTTTGTGCAGAAATACTTCATTGAGGGAATTTCCACCAGCGGGATCAAGGGATAGGGGGGAGCCAGGATGATCAAGTTCGGCACCGGGGGCTGGAGAGCCCTCATTGGAGAGGAATTCACAAAAAGCAATGTAACGCTGCTGTCCCAGGGAGTTGCCAACCTTTTGAAGGGGAGGGGCCGCGAAAAAGGCGTAGTGATAGGCTATGACCGCAGGTTTCTGTCCGACAAGGCCGCGGTGTGGATGGCGGAAGTTTTTGCAGGTAACGGAATCAAAGTGAATTTTATCAATAAAAATGCCCCCACGCCCCTGGTGATGTTCACGGTCCAGCGGCTTGGGACGGAATTCGGCTTTGCCGTCACGGCCAGCCACAATCCGGCGGACTACAACGGTATAAAGGTGTTTACGGAAGGCGGCAGGGATGCCTCCGAAGGTGTGACGGCACGGATCGAGGAGGAGATAGGGAGCATAAACGGGGAAGCTGTTCGAAGGCTGGCTTTTGAAACGGGCCTGGAAAGGGGAATCATTGAAAACATCAATCCCTTCAATGAGTATATTGACAGCATCATAAAAATGATCGACATGGAGGCCATCCGGAAGAGGAACCTCAAAGTGCTGCTGGATCCCATGTTCGGCGTCTCCAAAACCTCCCTCCAGACAGTCCTCATCTCTGCAAGATGCGAGATCGATACCATCAACGACAGGCACGACACCCTCTTCGGGGGAAGGCTACCTTCTCCTAACAATGCCACGCTGCGGAGGCTGAGCGACATGGTGGTGGAAAGAAAGTACGACCTGGGCGTGGGGACGGACGGAGATGCAGACCGGCTGGGAATCATCGATGAGAAGGGCGGTTTCATCCACCCCAACAGCATTCTGGTCCTGCTCTACTATTACCTTTTGAAGTACAAGGGCTGGAAGGGAGGCGTGGTGAGAAACCTTGCCACCACCCATCTGCTGGACAGGATTGCAGCAGATTTCGGAGAGGAAGCCTATGAGGTTCCTGTGGGCTTCAAGCACATCAGCTCAAAAATGGAAGAAAAAAATGCCCTGGTTGGAGGCGAAAGCAGTGGGGGCCTGACCATAAGGGGACATATCCGGGGAAAGGACGGGATATTTGCCGCCAGCCTTCTGATTGAACTGATCAGTGTGACGGAGAAAAGCCTGTCCCAGCTTCTGGAGGAGATCTACCGGACCTATGGAAGCTTTTTTATGGTGGAAGAGGACCTGAAGTTCCGGGAGGAAAAGAAAGAGGCAATCGTCCGGCTGCTGTTCCAGGAGAAAAGGCTGCCGGAATTCGGTCCTCCCGTCAAACAGGTCAGCTATGCGGACGGGTGCAAGGTTTATTTTGAAAACGGAGGCTGGATTGTCGCCAGGTTTTCGGGAACGGAGCCCCTTCTGAGAATCTTTGCCGAGATGGACAGTGAGGAAGAGGCCGCTTCGGCAAGCAAAAAAATGAAGGATTTTTTGAGCATATAGCCTGTGATGGAGGATGAACACCTGAAATGGATACCTTTGAAGCAAAAATAAAAAGTTTTTCACAGCAGTACCGGGAGCTGAAAAACAATCCCCGGAAGGTTGAAGACAGGACCATGCCGGGAAAAGCGCATTTTATCGAGGGCGGTGACATACTCACCATCCCGCGGGACGACGGGGACTGCCGCTATCCCTATGGCAGGGACGGGTTTAATTTCTGGGCCTATACCTCCGGCTACATGCACGCCAACGAGGGTCTGTTCTCGGTGTTTTCCAGGTCCGCCGAAGGACAGGAACCCAAAATCGCATTCTTTGCCGGCTTTCCGAAAGGTGGCGGAGATTATTCCAGGGTTGCCCTTCTGTCCGTTCCCTGCATGGAACAGGACGGGGACCCGGAAGTGGAACGCTATACCGTGTTTTCAAAAGCGGCGGCCTATTACATCACCGAGGTGGAAGGCATGCGCTTCGGCATCCGGGCATTTGCGGGAAAGAACAATGAACTCTTTTTTAGCATCCGGGTGGAGAACCTGATGGAATTGGATTCCCGGGAAATATATATTTCATCCTTTTTAAACCCTTTTCTCTCCCACGACCTGATGGAGTCAGGGGAGTACCGCTGGTTCAGGGAGGTCAGGGTTTTGGAACCGGTTTGCGGAGAGGAACTGCCCGGCTTTCTGATAAAAGTAAATGAGGATATCAGCAGAACCCGGTCCATCTCCA
>JAFADI010000122.1 GCA_023424965.1 Bacillota bacterium | reverse complement strand
CAGCTCACATATACGATCCTGTGGGGCTGCATGTCCACCAGGGTCTTCAGCAGCACTTCATCGCAGCCCTTCCTCGGAGGGTCCACCACCACCACATCGGCTCTTATGCCCTGCTTATACATTTCAGGGATCACCACTTCTGCTTCTCCGGCAATGAACTCCGCATTCGTCACGTTATTCAGCACTGCATTCCGCCTGGCGTCCTCGATGGCTTCTTCCACCACTTCCACGCCGTAAACCTTGTCCGCCTTCTCCGACAGGAACAAAGAGATGGTTCCGATTCCGCAGTAGAGGTCGAAAACCGTTTCCCTGCCGGTAAGTCCGGCATATTCCAGCGCCTTGCCGTAAAGTACTTCCGTCTGTACCGGATTCACCTGATAAAAGGAAAGAGGAGAAATATTGAACCGGTACTTGCCGATATAATCCGTTATGGTGTCTTCTCCATAGATTTTTATGCTTTCCTGTCCAAGAATCACATTTGTATTTTTCACATTCACGTTCAGGTAGACACTTTTCACTGTCCATGCGGAGCTTTCAGGCTTAAAACCCTCCAGGAGTATTTGCACAAGCCGTTCCTTGTGGGGAAGGCTTTTGCCGTTTATGACGAT
Source organism: Bacillota bacterium (assembly GCA_023424965.1). Taxonomy (GTDB): domain Bacteria; phylum Bacillota; class Clostridia; order Acetivibrionales; family JAFADI01; genus JAFADI01. The sequence goes on along the minus strand of JAFADI010000122.1, from coordinate 19,092 downwards.
CACCACCATCAGTTCACCGGTTTTAAAGCCCGTGCGCACGATGACATGGCGTATAAGGCCCTTGCCGTCGGCTTCATTATAGATAGTGATTTTATTTTCTGAAATGAATTCCTTCACGATGGCCCTGACCCTGTCTCCCGCCTCATGCTGGATGCCGCAGCTTTCATTGTCGATGATGTCATGGCTCCGGACGGCATAAAAGCCGATGGCGGGTTTGCCGTCGATGACTCCCACGGGAAACTGAGCCTTGTTCCGGTAGTTCAGCCCGCTGCTCATGCCGAGGGTGTCATGCACCGGAACATCCTCAATCTTCCCGATTCTTTTTATGCTTTCCCTCACCAGGTCGGCTTTGAACTTCAATTGGGCGGCATAGCTCATGTGCTGGAGGCTGCAGCCCCCGCACCGCTTGTATGAACTGCAGAAGGGCTGGGAACGTTCAGGCGATGGACTCAGTATTTTGACAATCTTGCCCACCCCGTAGCTTTTTCCCACTTTAATGATTTTTATTTCGGCGCTCTCATCCTTTAACAGCCCGTCCACAAAAACAGTGAAGCCGTCGATTCTTCCCACGCCCTGACCTTCGTGATTCATTCCCGTTATTTGGATTTTGTAATTCTGGTTCTTTTTTACCCCGGTCAATTTTTCCCCTCCATAATGTTTCGCATTTATGTTCGCTGCGATTCTCTCATATCAAAAAAATAGTCCCCGAAGGGACAAAATATTGAATCAGTATGCCATTATTGTAAATTATTCCATTTATAGCGCCTTATTATACCCTGAAAATGGAATTTCATCAAAATCCGGAACTAAATCTTATATTGCCCCAGTACACTGTTGAGTTTGCCGGAAGCTTCGTCCAGCTTTTCGGAGAGAAGCTCCATTTCCTTTATGACCTTTGCGTGCTCCGCCAGGTTCTCGCCTATGCTTTCGCCGGTACCGGCAGCCTCTGTGGCGGCCCTGGCCATGGTGTCCACCACCCTGACCAGTTCCTCCGCCGTGCTTGTTTGCCGGAAGGCCGCTTCTGCGGTGGCTTTTACAGTATCCACCACGTCTTTGACGGAGGCGATGATTTCATTTATCCCCGCCTTGACCTTGTTGATTTTCACAACACCCTCTTCCACACCCAGCACGCCTTCATTCATATTTTCAACGGTGGTTTTGATCCTCTGCTGGATATCGGATATCTGGCTCTTGATCTCTCCGGCAGCCCTGTTGCTTCCTTCTGCCAGCTTCCTTATCTCATCGGCCAGCACCGCAAAGCCCTTGCCCTGCTGCCCTGCCCTCGAAGCCTCTATGGCGGCGTTCAGAGCCAGCAGGTTTGTCCTTGAGGCAATGTCGCTTATTGTATTGGTTATGTCCCCGATTTTATCGGAGGAGCTTTCCAGCATGCCGATGGTTCCCGCCATTTTCTGCACGGTGCCGGTCACCTTCTTGATCACGGCTTCCGCTTCCTGAACGGATTTTTCTCCGGTGAAAGCCAGCTCGATGGCCTTCATACCGTCACTCACCGCTTTTTCAGTGGCCAGGGACACCGACTTCACCCCGGAATTAAGCTGCGCCGCGCCGTCCCGGCTTCCACCCACCTCCGAAGCCCCGCTCTTTACGCTCATCACCACATTTTTTATGCCGCTGGAAATCCTGTTGACGTTTTCCCTGCTGAAGTTGAATACTTCATACAGCTTCTGCTTGAGGGAATTAATATCCTTTGTGGCCGTCTCAACCTGGCTGACGATCTTCTGCTGTCCGTCCAGCACACGGTTGACCTTTTCTCCAAGCTCCCCGATCTCATCCTTCCTGTCAAAAGCCGCACGTTCCGACAAATCGCCCTTTTCGGCCCTGCCCAGAAGGCTGATGAGGCTTTTTATGGGATTGATGACGTTATACAGCATGGAGGCAAGCAGCATCCCTATAATAAGGGCGGCGGTGATAATCAGGGCAAGCACCAGAATGATATTCCGCTGGATTTTATAGGAGCTTTCAATATCGCTTGCCAGGTAGCCTTTAAAAGAATCTTCAAGTTTTTTGGCTCCCGCACTATACTGGTCCGATATCTGGGAAGCGGTGTTGTAGATTTCGGCCACATCGGCGTCTTTGAACTTCTGCAGCTTCGCCTCAACGGCCTCTGCCGCCTTGTCGGCCTGAACGCCCGAAGCCAGGATGGCATCAAGCATTTTCCTTTCCTGCCCGAAAGCCATTCCCTCAAGCATCTTGAAATTTTCATCCAGGTTATCGGAAGCTTCCTTATAGGCGTCGGGAGTTTCCTCAAGGAATATCACCCGGTCCGTTACGGCAGAATATTTTTTTTGCGTCCAGTAAATGGACCTGTTTATACAGGTTAAAGCCTCCAGATCCTTCAGTATTCCATCCAGCTTCATTTCTCCGGCCAGTTCCCGGAGCCTGCTCAGGTTTTCCTTGTTTTTTGCAGCTTCCGCAAGGATGGAATCCAGGTTGGTCCGGACAGCCTTGAAAGCCTCTCCGGCTTCCCGCAGTTTCGCATCCGTCACTTCTCCCGCCAGCTTTTCGACTGCCGCCTTGACGGAGCTGTCCAACTGGTCCATGCTTTGCGCAGCTTTTTCATCTCCGGAACCGGCTGCTGCTATTTGCTCCTTGAGAGAAGCGCTCGTTTCAGCAGCAACTTTCGACTGATAGAGGACCCTGTCGCTGATGGAATTTTTCAGCGCCTGCTCCAGTTCAAGAAGCTTTTTGACTTCTTCCCTGTAAAGGCCGGTGCCTTCAACCAGTCCGTCTTTTTTGCTGCTTTCTATACCTTTTATAATATCATTGTTGAAAATCTGAGAATATTTGTCGTTAAGGGCCGATATGGACTGAAGCTGGGCCCGGTCTTCGTCTTTTAACAGATTGGATTGCTCCAGCAGTTTGCTGACTTTGTCTTTTATGGAAGCATTGAGTTTGTTAAAATCATCCTTCTTTGAGGTGTCGGCATTCAACATGCTTCCGGCGATTAGCTTCTGCTCTTCAAAAAGCAGGTCCTTTACAGTTTGAATCTCTTCGACGCGCTGCTTGTTCTGATCTACATTGCTTACGGCGCTTAAAATGAACTTATACCCCAGAGCGGTTATTACAAAAGAGGAAACCAGTATCACCAGTATGATAACAAAACTTATGGCCAGCCTGTTCTTGATGTTCGTCATCGATTTATATCCTCACAGAAGCATCTTTTTGTAAACTTATATACTATTTTATCATATAAACTCGAATTAATCTGCAACAATATTTCCATTAATTCAATATAAAATAAGTTTTGGCCTGCCTGTTCCATTTCAAAATAATTTATGTTGTTAAATTAATATGCAAAAAAAGGGTTTTTGGAAGAAATGTAGAATTAATTACCTTGCACCTTAAGGAACAGCTCTTTGAATAAAAACAAAAAGTTGTGTCAATAAATTCAAGTAATCCCATAAAAAATGCAATTCCTTGTATTTTTGTGGTGCAATCAAATAAATTTAACTCCATAAGAAAGCATTTCAATGCTTTCTGTGTGCCCGGTGGGACGAGTCACCCGGCACATCGGGGACATGGTGGTTAAAATGAAAAAAGGAAGCATGAAAAAGAAAAAAGAATATTTGTCCATCATGTTGGTACCACATTCCTCTCAGAATGTGAAGGTATTGAAATTTTCCCGTTTCTATCCCAAATTGGTATTTGTAATTGCATTCATTCTTTTGCTGTTTGCATTGTCGGGCCTGTTCATTGCTTATACCCTGTACGAAAATGAGAATCTTAAAAAGGGTATTGCCGAACTGCGGCAGGAAAACGTGCGCCAGAACAGCCTCATCTCCGAAAAGGCCGATGAAATCGACCAGTTAAAGCAAAGGGAAGAAAGCATCAACGATAAAATCAAGGATTTTATGGATAAGTACAGGGAGATGGCCGACACCTATCTTTCCGACCGTTCGGGCTCTTCAAACACAAGCAGGGGAGGCAGCCGCACCGACCGCTCTTTCATGTCGGATATCGGCACGCTGAAAACCCTTCTGGACAATCTGGACAAGTCAAACATTTCGGACAATGAGGTTTTGTCGGGCCTTGCAGATACCGAGAGCAAGCTGGAAAAGTATATGCGCACCGTCCCATCCATCTGGCCCGCAAGCGGGAGGATAAGCTCCTACTTCGGAGGACGCCCCGACCCCTTCAGCGGGAGGAAAAAGTCCCATGAAGGCATCGACATTGCGGCATCCTATGGCCAGAACATAAAGGCCTCGGCCGATGGGGTCGTTACATATTCAGGCTATTACAGCGGTTATGGATATACCATTGTCATCGACCATGGGCATGAGCTGTCCACCCTGTACGGCCACTGTTCAAAGCTGCTTGCAAAGAAAGGCCAGCAGGTAAAGCAGGGTGAGGCCGTGGCAAAGGTGGGGAGCAGCGGCAGGAGCACCGGGTCGCACCTTCATTTTGAAGTTCGCGTCAATGGTGAGCAGGTTGACCCATTAAAGTACCTTGAAAAGTAATAAATTCATCATTTAATATAGACCCGAGAAACAGGCTGGGGAAAGCGTTTGTCGTTTTTCCGCAAATATTTTTCAGGAGGAAAGAATTATGTTTAAGAAGAAGGATCCGGGTGTTCCCGAAGGTTTTGACACGGTACTTGGAGCCAGCACCGTATTCGAAGGCAATGTGCAATCGGAAGGCACCGTCAGGATTGACGGCAGGCTGAAGGGTGACCTCCGGGTCAGCGGTGATGTGTTCATCGGTACAGAAGCCGTCATCGCCGGAAATGTTTTGGCCAATAATGTAAACCTTGCAGGTACCGTCGAAGGAAATATCCACTCCAAAGGAATTCTCAGAATACTTTCCACGGCAAGACTGTACGGAGATATCCAGGTCCACAGCTTTGTGGCCGATGAAGGAGGCATCTTCCAGGGCAAATGCAGCATGATTGACGTACCTGAGATTGAAAAGCTCCCCGAAAAGTCTTCCTCAAAGAAGTCCCACTCCGGCAGGGACTATAAGAAAAGTGCCGTATTGGACCAGATTTATGACGAAAAGGATAAAAGCACCGCAGCAAACGAATAAGGCATTAAAATAAGAGCCATTCCCATTGAATGCTCTTATTTTTTCATGGCCGTGCGGGAATGAACGCTTCCAACGATAATGGTATCCGCAACGGGGATATCCGTTATTATTTCCATGCGTCTGTCCGCCAGAGGACTCATAATGCCCACCGTGGTCTTTACTTTCAGGCTAATGCTGTGCCTGGTCTGATTTACTCCCGCTTCTTCAAACTCCGACTTAAATTCGCTTTGAACACTGCCGATGGGATGTATCTTTATTTGCAGGCCCGGGCCGGAAGCCGAAAAGACCGTATTGCCGAGCAGAACGCCCAAAGGCACAGCCACCTTCTGGGAGTCCGGCAATTTCAGGTTTTCCTGTATTTTCACCGCAATATCCGCCGAAAGACTGTTCAGCCTAGCGGCATTCACCTGCAGTGACAGAATCCGCCCGTTGGCATCCCTGTCGATTGCCACAAGCTCATTATACCCGTCGCCTTCAGGCAATTGGCTTTTTACTGCCTCCTCCACCGCTTTTGCAACATTTTCGCGGGCCTTCACCTCGCATACTTCAAGGAGCGGCGGAAGAACCATCTTCTCAAAATAAGAGGCCGTAAGCGCCAGAACAATGCATACAACAACCAACCTGAAAAAAATATGTATTCTTCCTTGGTTCCGCCTTCTGACATACCACAGCCGTCGGTATAAGTTATTGCCCTTCACCACAAAAATCCCCTCAAAGCCATTATATGGAACAGCTCCGGCTTGTGTGACAGTTTTGGCATTACTTTATTCCCGTTTTTTGAGAAGAAGATTTTTCCCAGGCTGGACCTGGAGCAGTTGAAAAGCCATGTACCTTTTCAACGTCGTTTCAATCTGTATATAAACATCTTCCAGGAACAATTCATAGAGCATGCCGTCCTCGATAAGATACTTGTTCTCCAGAAGCCTGTCCACGGTATTGCAGAGCTTTTTTAAAACTTCCCTGTTCTCCAGGACCTTCTGATTCCTGTCCTTGGCCAAGATGAGCTTCATCAGGGAAGGTATCCTGTAATTCAGATTTTCCTTCGGTTCCTCAAGGCCCAGCAGCATATCGATGTCAATGTCCAGTTCCCTGATTATTTTCAAGACGGTTTCAAGCTTGGGGTTGGCTTTCCTTCCGTTTTCCAGCTGTGACAGGTATCCCGGCGAAATACCTACCATCCCCGCAAATTCAACAAGGCTGTATTTCTTTTCTTCTCTCCTTGCCTTGATGATCTCCCCTACTCTTATCTCCATCCATGCCCCCTCCTTTTCAAGCCTTTTATTTCCCGCTCCGGCATTTCAGCCATGCAGCCATGGGATCAGCCATAAAACTATATAAAGTCTATATAATATCCCGCACTTTTTCAATAGCTAAAAAGAACTATCTTTCTCCCCAGGAAAACCATGCGGGAATATTTTATAAAATGGGAACAAAAGCGCCTATCCTGCGTCAAAGCATATGAAATGCATGGCCGAAAGAAAAGCAATGCAATGATGGGTAGGGGTAAATCATTCCCCTGTATTTGTTGGGCAATATACGCCAATATATGATATAATTATCTTTGTACCTAAAAATTGCATTAACACATGCGAATTTATATATTTATATTGTTGAAAACTCTTAAAAATCATGGAGGCTAAATATGAGTCCTAAAGAAAAAACTGTTTCCTCGAAAGCACCGAAGGTGAAGAAACAGGTTTCTCCGGCTGCACGATTTTTACTTACCGTAACTAAAATACTGATTATTTTCTTCGTGGCCTTATCCTTTGCCATCGCCGGAATACTGGGCGGCGCAATTTACGGATACATAAAAACCGCTCCGGTAATCACCGAGGATCAGCTTCAGCTTAAGAAATTTACTTCTTTTGTATATGATTCAAAGGATGCTGTCATTGCAGAACTAAAAGGCGAAGAAAACAGGGTATGGGCGGATGACAAGGATATTCCCAAATATCTGAAGGATGCCTTTGTGGCCATTGAAGATGAACGTTTTTATGAACATAAGGGCGTGGACTTCAAAAGGCTGGCAGGAGCCGCAATCAACCTTTTAGTCCCCGGCTCCCACAAATACGGCGCCAGCACCATCACCCAGCAGGTCATCAGAAATCTTACCGGGGAGAAAACCGTGTCGCTCCAGAGAAAGGTACAGGAACAGTGGAGCGCCCTTCAGCTTGAGAAAAAACTGGAAAAGTGGCAAATTCTCGAGCTCTACATGAACCTGATATACATGGGCGGCGAAAATACCCACGGCGTTCAGTCCGCCGCAAAAGCGTACTTCGACAAGGATGTCAGCGAACTGACCCTGGCCCAGTGCGCCAGCCTGGCCGGTATTACAAACTGGCCCGCCAAATATACTCCCACAACCTCCGACGGGCAGAAAAACAACAAGGAACGCCAGGAAGTCATCCTGAAAAAAATGCTTGAGCTTGGTTTTATTTCGCAGTCCGAATACGACCAGGCCGTGGTGGAGGACCTGAAATTCACCCAGGGCGACCGGGCGGACCTGAAAAGCATAAGCAAACAAAGCTACTTTGTGGATAAGGTAATCAGCGACGTAAAAAAGGATTTGATGACCGAGTACGGGATGTCTGAGCAGATTGCGCTCAAAACCATCTACAACAACGGTTTGCAGATATATACAACCATGGACTCCGATATGCAGAAGGAAATGGACGCCGTCTATAAGGATGACAAATTCTTCCCCATCGTAAACAAGAACCTCGAGCATCCCCAGTCGGGAATGGTCATCGTGGATCCGAAAACCGGCCAGGTAAAGGCGATGTACGGAGGCTACGGGGAGAAAAAGGGAAATACCCTGAACAGGGCCACACAGATTCAAAGACAGCCCGGTTCAAGCTTCAAGCCCCTGGTGGTATACGGACCCGCCCTCAATGAACGGCGCATCACGGCAGCAACGGTTTTCGACGACGTGCCAGTGCACATGCTGGGAAATGACAAGCCCAGGTACCCTGAAAACTATGATAAAAATTATAAAGGCCTGGTGAACATCCATGACGCCATCCGGGATTCCATAAACGTCGTGGCAGCAAAGGTGTGGATGGACCTGGAGCAGGCCAGCCCCGGCAAATCCCTGGAATACCTGAAGAAGGTGGGCATCAACAGGGATACCGAAAGGTATGTGTCCATTGCCATGGGCGGTCTCAACAAGGGTGTCAGCCCTCTTGAGATGGCGGCGGCCTATACTCCTTTCGTCAACAAGGGCCTTTACTCCCCGCCGACGACCTACACCAAGGTGGTGGACAAAGACGGAAAAACCCTGCTGGAGAAGAAAAACAAGAGCACCATCGTGTACGAAGAGACCTCGGCTTTTATCATGACAAACATGCTGAGAGACGTCTGCCGTATAGGTACGGCTTACCCCTACGGCCTGCTGCAGGAAGGAAAAATGCCCACGGCGGGTAAGACGGGTACCACCAGCGACAACAAGGATAAATGGTTTGTGGGCTTTTCCCCCTACTATGTGGCAGCCACCTGGTATGGCTACGACAAGCCCAGCACACTCCAGCAGTCCGAATACAACCAGGCTTTAAAAATATGGCATGAGGTAATGGAGCGGGTGCACAAGAAAATAACCCCTGCTGAATTTACCGTTCCGGAAGGACTTGTACGGAAGGACATCTGCATATATTCGGGAAAACTGCTTTCGGACCTTTGTGCCAAGGACCCCCGGGGGAATGCCGTGAGGCCCGGAGAGTATTTTATCAAAGGCACGGAGCCCACCGAAGTATGTGATGTCCACGTGCAATACAATGTTTGCAAGGACAGCAAGGATATTTACGGCAGAAACCTCCTCTTCGGCCCCAACTGTCCGCCGGAATCCCTGCTGACCAGTGTGTTCATACAGCGCAAGGAGCCGTTCAAGCCCATCAGCCCTGATGATAAATACCCTGCCGACATGAAATATGAGGCTCCGGAGGGTGAATATTGCAATGTACATGGTCCCGGTGAGGCTTTGAATTTTAATTCCTTCTCCCTACCGAACCAGCCCGGCGGCGATACTACTCAAACGCTGCCCGGCAACGGCACCCTGGGACAATAAACCTTCTGAACATTAAAGCAGGCCTTGCACAGCAAGGCCTGTTTTTTTCTGCTTTATGTAATATAGGACAGGGTAAAAACATATATATCTTACAGTTGTCATGTGTTCATGCACATGTCCAATCCGGCAGAAAATATTGGAGGCCCTAAATGATAGAACTTTTCGCTGTAATGTACATGTTTTATACTATGTCCCTGAGTGACCCGGGTGCACCGGAATCCGACATCCCAAAGCTCTTCCCCCAGGAAATCGTCACCCAGTTCGAAGAAAGCCGTCCCCCGAAAGAGCAGCCTCACGACACGGATTCCGAAGCCATCGACTACCTGAAGGAACTGAAAAAGCTCGGGTATTACAAGGAGACCACAAAGGACAAAGACTTGAACATCATCATGGCCATCGTCCATTTCCAGAGTGACAGCAACTTGAATATAACGGGCGTGTGGAATGTCCAAAGCCTTTCGGCACTGAAAAAAAGGCTGGAGGAAGAGAAACTCACCTATCCGGATACCGTTGATACCCCTCCCGCCAGTGGAAAATGGATTGCAATAAATAAAACCAAAAGGATTCTTACCCTGTATGAAGGAAGTAAAGTGTCCCGGAAATATCCCATCGCCGTGGGTAATCCATCGTCACTCACCCCCAGCGGTAAATACACCATCGTCTGCAAAATCGTAAATCCCGCCTGGGGTGGAGGAGGCTATGCACAGCCCGTAGCCGGAGGAATACCCCAGAACCCTCTTGGCTACCGGTGGATGGGTTTGTCGCTGGGCGGCGGAGACCGTTACGGCATCCACGGCAACAACAATCCCTATTCCATAGGAACTTATGCTTCCCATGGCTGTATCCGAATGGCAAACGCGGATGTCGAGTCTCTCTTTGAAATCATTGACCTTAAAACTCCCGTATGGATGGGAGATGAGACAGAACTGAATAAATGGGGTGTCAGGCAGCCGGAATTCCTGTACGGGGACTAGGCTTTCTGCACACTGCCGGGGAAAATCCCCGGCTATATTTTTAAATTCATTTAAATATTTGTTGTATAAATATAGAAAATGTAATATTCTGTATAAAGTAAATTGTTATTTTACTTTATTTTTTTATTTTCAGGGGATTTTGTTGTGGGGTTAAAAAGCAGGTTAGAAGTAGAAGGATTTAAGCCTAATTTATTTGCCGGCGGGTCTTTTTTCAGAATCACTGCTGGAATTATGGCAGCCTTATGTATAAGTTCAAAAAATTTTATGCTTTTTCAGAGTGGAATCGAATTTTTTGGTATCGTTATCGCCTTTTGCATTTCCATCGTAGCCATCAACACATACAGCGTTTCTCAAAACGATACTTTTATTTGCCTTGGTATTGCATATATATACATCAGTATCTTCGCCGCCTTGCATTTATTTTCTTTCAGCGGGATGAACATCTTTGAAATCAGCAGCAACAACCTGAGTATCCACATGCTGCTGACACAAAAGTACCTTGAAAGCCTGTCTTTTTTAATTTTTCTCCCCTTTCGCCCCAAAGCCTTCAAGGTTGTTTATAAATATCCCGTGGTCTTTTCTACCTATGCCGTCGTGTCCGCAGCCATGCTCTACTTTAGCTTTAAAGTACAGCTCATACCTCAGTACTTTATTTTGCCTGAAGGTCATACAAATTTTTATAAGATGATCAATGAATATGTGATTATGTCCATCTACGTTCTGGCATTCGTATCCCTTTATATTAGCCGGAGCCGTTATCATAAAAAAATTTGCAGGTACCTCTACTGGGCTCTTTTCTGTAATATAGCTTCCCAACTCCTGGTTGCCGTTTATTCGGACCTCTACAACACGCCAAATATTCTTGCCCACATTTTGAGATTTTTTGCCTTTTTCTCCATATACAAAGCCGTCGTCGAATCAAGCTTGAAAGACCCCATCCATACTCTTTTCCACCAGCTGAACAAGGCAAATTCCCGCCTGGAGCTTCAGGCCTCCCAGCTTGCGGCGCTGAATACCCGGCTCATGACCGAGCGGGATGAATGCAGGCAGGCTGAAAAAATATTACTGGCCGAAAATCAGGAACTTCTTCGCAAAGCCTCAGAAGCGGACAAACTTAAAGGGGAGTTTCTCGCCAATATATCTCATGAACTGAGGACCCCCCTCAGCGTCATCCTGGGGGCAGTTCAGCTGCTGACGCTCAAAATCAAGTTTCCTGAGGCACTGGACAAGGAAAAGACCTCAAAACATGTGAATATCATCAGGCAAAACTGCCAGCGCCTTCTAAGGCTTGTCAACAATCTGATCGACATCACAAAAATCGATGCCGGCTCCATGCCGCTGGAAGCGCGGAATTGCAATATCGTTCCGGTGCTGCGGGATATTCTTGGGCCCGTTTCCGAATATATCAGCCGCTATGGAATGAAAGTCGAATTCCAAACCGACGGGGAAGAAAAAATAACCGCCATCGACATGGACAAATTTGAAAGAATCATTCTCAGTCTCCTGTCCAACGCCGTCAAGTTTTCCGTAAACGGCGGGGTGATACGCATAAGCGTTTACAGCGGTCAGGGGCATATAAAAATATCGGTGAAGGATAACGGGGTAGGCATCCCCAAAGACAAGTCTGAATTGATTTTTGAGCGCTTTGGGCAGGTAGAGGAAATACTCACCAGAAAGCATGAAGGTGCGGGCATCGGTTTATCCATGGTCAAAGCCCTTGTGGAACTGCACGGAGGTTCTGTAGAAGTATACAGCGAATACGGCAAAGGCAGTGAATTTATCCTGTATTTCCCTATAAGGATTATAGAAAACCAGGCGCCGGTGTCGGAAAGCTGTCCGCCATCAAGGGATGCAAAATCCTTTCTGGAAAAGCTGCAAACGGAGTTTTCCGACATATCGGTTCAGACTTCATAGGACTTTCCTCCGCCGGTTATAAATAAATGCAAATGAATATTACGGAAATATTTACAAAACTCTTATTTGTTGTATAATTATTATTGTATAAAAAAAGAGGGGATAAACCCCTTTATGAGCGCTTAGAACGTCCTCTTGGGGCGTTCTTTTTCTTTATAAGTGCCAGCAATACCGGTGACAACGCAGTTACTATGGCAGCTATGTACTGAAGTACTTTAATAAAGCTGTCCTCCACAGGCTTCACCTACCTTTCACGGAACATGTCCGAACCTGGAACTCTTTATGCAAAAGATTTTAGGTGAAATAAAATGCCCTCATTATTATTATACAGAAATGAAACGCAGTTTACATCATGTGGGAAATAATAATATTGACTAACATTGAATAACAAAGAATGTAGCCGGATGAATACATCCGCGCAGAGTAATATTCTTGTCCGCAAAATCATATACCTTATAAATATCAGGAGGACAAGAATCATGAGCAGGCTTTTCAAAATACTTTTAAATTCCAGGGCTTTGATGGCGGTTTCACTGGCGTTAGTTCTGTGCGGAGCAGCAGCATGCTTCCTGCTTACGGGCGTAATAAAAAACGGGGATACTTCCGGAGAACCCATCCACGCTGTGGTTTCCGATACTCAGATAGCGCATATCGACGACAGTACGCCCTATCTTCCGGTGAACCTGGACCGAAAGTGGCAAAAGCTTATTTATGACCTGTGCGTTAAAAATAATTTGGACTTCCCCACGGCCATAAGCTTTTTCGACCTGGAGAGCGAAGGCTTTAACCTGAAGCTGGTCTGTTCCAACAAAGACAAGAAAGGAAAAACCGTCAGCTATGACAGGGGTATTGCCCAGATAAACAGTGTCTATGAAAAGGAATACAAACAGTTCGCCGTGGAATACTGCGATCTGGACCCCGGCGTCCGATTTGACCCCTTGAATCCCGACCACGGAATAAGGGCCGGACTGGGAGGCCTGGTGCATTTCAGGGAATACTGGAAGACCCGGGGCATAAAGGATGAGAAAAACCTGCTGCTTTACAGCTTGAACTCCTACAACATGGGAGCCTCAAAATACCTGGGCTATATAAAGGATTCGGGGAAAATAAGCAGGTCCTACGACAGAGCCATTATCGCCAAACGCAGAAACCTGGAGGGGGAGTAAGCTAAAAGCCGGACGGCACCCGTAGAAACCGGCGCCAACCGGCTTATAAACATCACTTGTTCAGATATTCCCTTATGGCGTTCACCACCATTTTGTGGTCTTCTTCCTGGGGAAGTCCCGAAACGGTAATGGTTCCCACAACACCAACATTTTTTATGATGATGGGAAACGCTCCTCCATGAGGGGAATAGTCAAATTGACTTAAGTAAAACTGCTCTTCGAGTGTCTTGCCTGCCTTCAGCAAAATCGTCCTCACGTGAATGGAGCTCTTGTGAAACCAGTTGACAACTCTGTTCTTTCTTATAATCCACTGGTCGTTGTCCGGCGAAGTGCCGTCAAAGGCATAGTGAAAAAGCTGGTGTCCGCTCTTCGTTATGTCAATTGCGATGACCCTGTTTTCGTTTCTGGCTTTTTCAATCAGGCTCAGCCCTATTTTCAGGGCAGTTTCACCGGTAAACTCACTAAACTGCAGTTCTTCTTCCTGTTGGGCAAATTCCTTAAGCAACTCATCATATCCGCTCATAATGTCACCTCTAACTCCCGTCCGATTATCTTATCTGTCCCTCACCGTAAATTATATATTTTATGGTCGTCAGCTCTTTTAAGCCCATAGGACCCCTTGCATGCAGTTTTTGGGTGCTTATGCCTATCTCCGCCCCAAATCCGAATTCAAAACCGTCTGTGAACCTTGTAGAGGCATTTACATAGACTGCGGCGGCATCAATCTCCTGGAGGAAACGCTGGGCCTTGTTGTAATTGGTGGTGATGATGGCCTCCGAATGCTTGGAGCCGTATTGGTTGATGTGCTCAATGGCTTCATCCAGGCCTTTTACAACCTTTACCGCCAGTATATAGTCAAGGTACTCCGTATACCAGTCTTCTTCGGAAGCCGTCTTGGCCCCTGGATATATGGCTTTCGTCCTGTCGCAGCCGCGGATCTCCACCTTCAAGTCCGCAAGGGCTTTTAACGCTTTCGGGAGGAAGACCTCCGCAACGGCTTCATCCACAAGAAGGGTTTCCGCAGCATTGCAAACGCCGGGCCTGGTTATTTTGGCATTGATGATAACCTTTTCCCCCATGTCCAGATCGGATTCCCCATCCACATATACGTGACAGTTCCCCGTCCCCGTTTCGATTACAGGAATGGTGGAGTTCTGCACCACCGACTGAATCAGTCCCGCCCCACCTCTGGGAATCAGCACGTCAATGTATTTGTTGAGCTTCATCATTTCAACGGCAGTTTCTCTCCGGGTATCCTCGATCAGCTGCACCGAGCCTTCGGGGAAGCCGGCTCCCGTAAGGGCCTCATTTATGACGGCCACGACGGCCTTATTTGAATTTATGGCCTCGCTGCCACCCCGGAGGATAACGGCGTTTCCGGCTTTAAGGCACAGCCCTGCCGCATCCACCGTAACATTGGGCCTGGCCTCATAGATGATTCCTATGACGCCCAGGGGAACCCTCTGCTGTCCAATCTTGAGGCCGTTGGGCCTCTTCCACATGGAAATGACCTCTCCGATGGGGTCGGGAAGGGAAACAATCTGTTCAAGCCCTTCCGCCATGGCAGCGATTCTTTTTTCACTCAACGTGAGCCTATCGATTAAAGCACCTGTGATGCCCTTTTCTTTCGCATTTTTAACATCCACCCCATTGGCCTCAAGGATTTCCTTCTGCCTTTTTACAAGCAGCCCGGCGATGTCTGACAGTCCCGCGTCCTTTGCCGCACTGGACATAATTGAAAGCTTGTGCGCCGCTTTTTTAGCCTTTTCACCTTTTACAACCAGTTCACTCATCCGCTGATTCCCCCTTCTTCGAAACAAAAAGTGAGCCTATATCTTTCCCGTTGATGATATCCATGATGGCTTCCGGGTGGTCCCCATTGGCAATGACCATATGGGCCCCCGACAGGGTGGCGATTTTCGCCGCCGACAGCTTTGTAACCATGCCCCCGGTGCCTCTCTTGGTACCTTCGCCTCCCGCGCAATGCTCTATCTCGGGAGTAATTTCACCGATCACGGATATAATTTTTGCTTTTGTGCTCTTTCTGGGATCACAATCGTAGAAGCCGTCTATGTCCGACAATATTATGAGCAGGTCCGCCCCCAGCAGTGCCGCAACAATGGCGGACAGCGTATCGTTGTCACCGAAAACCCGTTTTTCTCCAAACTCTATTTCATCGACGGATACCGAGTCATTTTCATTGACGATGGGCACAATCCCTTTTTCGATCAGTGTCTCAAAGGTATTTATAACGTTGCGCCTGCCCGATTCATGGGCAACCACATCCCGGGTGAGAAGAATTTGTCCCACGATATGGCCATATTCGGAAAAGAATTTGCTGTAGATGTGCATCAGCTCGCACTGTCCCACTGCGGCTACCGCCTGCTTTTCACGTACCGTTTTGGGTTTTTCCCTGAGCTTGAGCTTCCCCACTCCCACGCCGATGGCCCCTGAAGTGACCAGAATTACCTCTCTCCCCTGGTTCAGCAAATCGGACAGCACCCTGGTGAGTTTATCGATGCGGGTAAAGTTTATTTTTCCTGTGTCATATGTCAATGTGGAGGTACCGACCTTGACCACAATTCTCTTTGAATTTTGAAGACGCTCGCGTACATTATCCATTTCAACCTCAACCGTCATATATTTATTGAATCATTATACAACAATTGAAGTGCATTTGCCATAAGAACTTTCGCCCCTCTACCTTCTGTATCCGTTTGATGTACTGATGTTCTGCGGAGGATGTGACGTCTTGACGGAATAGGAGTACCCGATAAAAAAGCCCAATAAAAGCATACCCATAAAAAGAACGAATATTTTGCTGTGCAGCAGGCGCTTTATCATATACCCTTCCTCCGGAATCATGTATAGTAGAAGTGTATACAATAAAGGCCATCCTTATTCAAGGAACAACTCAGTCGATATAATAGCTCCTGATTTTATGCGGTATGACGATATCCATAATCCTTCGGACAGGCACGCTGTTCCAAAGGCTGTCATAGGTAAACAGCAGGTACATGATGGTTCCCAAAAGTATCGATGCCACCACATCGGCCATATAATGCTGCTTGATAAACAGGGTGGACAGGCAAATGGACACACAGCTCAAAATGGCCCAGCCTCTTAACAGGAGGTTTTTATTGAACCTGCAAAAGAACATCGTCACCAGCATGGAATTGAGGACATGGATGCTGGGAAAACAGTTGAAAGGATTGTCCTTTTTATATATGACATTCCTCACCAGTCCCGAGAGAAAATCATTTCCGGTGACACGGGGCCTTGGTACCGTCGTGGGATAAAAATAGTAGATGATAAAACAAATGAACATGCCCGCGATGATGCTCATCAGCAGCCTGAAGTAAGACCTGTAATCCACTACGGCAAAATACAGCAAAATGGCAAATACAAAAAAGAACCAGTAGATGTAAGGGAGCACAAAAGCCTGTTTGAAGGGGATCATGTCGTCAATGACGGTCTTGAGGATATGCACATTCTGCCTGTAGGTATTCAGCATGACATGGATAATGGATACAAAAGGTATGGAAATCATAAAACAGATCCGGTTGAATACCTGCACTACTTTGTTAGGCATATGCCCTCCGCCCCCTGGGGATTATATAATTTTTACCAATGTATTATACTATAAAAAAACCAAAAAGTTTAGCGAAATAAGCACCATTTTGAAAATTTTTTGTACAGGCGCAAAAGTGCGCAAAAAAGCCGGCCCCCAGTGTCTTCTATGCTTGAATCCTATCGGGGGACGGCTTTTCTATGCATGCTTTATCTAAGTGATTCCTCGATGGCAACCGCAACTGCAACGGTGGCTCCAACCATCGGGTTGTTGCCCATGCCAATGAGACCCATCATTTCAACGTGTGCAGGAACGGAAGAGGAACCGGCAAACTGGGCATCCCCGTGCATTCTGCCCATGGAATCCGTCAAGCCGTAGGAAGCAGGTCCTGCCGCCATGTTGTCGGGGTGGAGGGTTCTGCCCGTACCACCGCCGGAAGCCACGGAGAAATACTTTTTGCCGTTTTCTCCCGACCACTTCTTGTAAGTACCTGCCACAAGGTGCTGGAATCTGGTAGGATTGGTTGAGTTGCCGGTGATGGAAACATCAACGCTTTCCTTAATCATGATGGCCACACCTTCCAGCACGTCATTTGCCCCATACACTCTGACCTTTGACTTCTCTCCGTCGGAGTAAGCCTTGGTTCTAACTACCTTTAATTCTCCTGAGGCAAAATCATAATCCGTTTCTACATAGGTAAATCCGTTAACCCTGGAAATAATGAAGGCCGCGTCTTTTCCGAGGCCGTTCAGAATAACCTGGAGAGGTTCCCTTCTTACCTTGTTGGCGGTTCTGGCGATACCGATGGCGCCTTCAGCCGCTGCAAAGGACTCATGGCCTGCCAGGAAGCAGAAGCACTTTGTCTCCTCTTTCAAAAGCATTGCACCCAGATTACCGTGACCGATGCCCACTTTTCTGGAATCGGCGACAGAACCCGGAATACAGAAAGCCTGCAGGCCTATCCCTATGGCTTCCGCTGCTTCCGCCGCATTCTTGACGCCCTTCTTCAAAGCAATACCGCAGCCCAGGGTATATGCCCAGACAGCGTTTTCAAAAGCGATGGGCTGTACTCCACGAACGATCTTATCAACATCAACGCCCTTGGCAGTGCAAAAATCTTTGACTGCTTCAAGGCTCTCGAAACCGTATTCCTTTAGACAGACATTTATTTTATCGATTCTTCTTTCATAACCTTCAAATCTAACCACGATTATTCACCTCTCCTTCTCTTATTCGTGTCTTGGGTCGATTACTTTGACGGCTTCCGCAAATCTTCCGTAAGTGCTTATGTTCTTTTCATAAGCTTCCTTGGGGTCCACACCCTTTTTGATGGCATCCATCATTTTGCCAAGGTGTACGAATTTGTAGCCGATGACTTCGTCGTCCGCATCCAGGCCGATATTGAGCACATAGCCTTCGGCCATTTCAAGGTATCTTACTCCCTTGGCTTTTGTGCCGTACATCGTTCCCACCTGGGAGCGGAGCCCTTTTCCAAGGTCTTCAAGCCCGGCGCCGATAGGAAGTCCGCCCTCCGAGAAAGCCGACTGGGTTCTGCCGTAGGCAAGCTGTTTGAATATCTCTCTCATGGCAACGTTGATGGCGTCACAAACCAGGTCGGTATTGAGCGCTTCCAGGATTGTCTTGCCGCTGAGAATTTCGGCGGCCATTGCTGCGGAGTGTGTCATACCGGAGCAGCCGATGGTTTCCACCAGGGCCTCTTCAATGATACCGTCTTTTACGTTCAGTGTCAGCTTGCAGGTACCCTGCTGAGGAGCACACCAGCCAATACCGTGGGACAGGCCGGATATATCTTTGATTTCTTTCGCCTTAACCCATCTGCCTTCTTCAGGAATTGGAGCAGGACCATGATCCGGGCCTTTTTTAACACAAATCATCTGTTCAACTTCATGTGAATAATTCATGAATCTTTTCCCCCTTTACAAAGAGTTTCTGTAGTGTGATATTTTAAATGATCCGGGTAATTTATTTTCAAAATTACAGCCAATATTATAGCACACTATTCCATTTTTTTGACCAAAATCGCTAAATTTTTTGTTAAATTTTTTACAATCTTATGACTATATACAATTACGCCGGCAAATTGTTTCCAAAAAAAACAAAAAAAATTTAAGCCTTTGTGCAGCTGTCCACCGGCAGCATGCAAAAATAAAACCTCCGGTAGGATCACAATGATTATCTACCAGAGGCCTGCTACGGCTCTCTCCCAGCCTGTCCCTCATTTCTCCACGTCGGTCAGCCACTTGGTGGCGAACTTGTATGGCTTGTAGCTGTCGATGTATTCAATGGCTTCCTCAACACCCCCGGCTATGAAGTAAAGTTTCCTGCTTTCGTCCTTCGCAAACCGCT
>JAFADI010000056.1 GCA_023424965.1 Bacillota bacterium | reverse complement strand
TGAGGTACCATACCTTCTTATTAAAATCATTGCTGACATTGTAGTTGAATTCGCTGTAATTGTCAGGAATGGTCAGCTTGCTTTTGACAATCTTGATGATGTCTTCCATGCCTTTTTCGCCTTCCGCCATTACACCGGCCGGCGCCAATACCACCGTCATCAGCAGGACGGCTGTCAGTAGAGCAACTAATCTTTTCAACATTGAACACCTCTTCTTTTTTATAGTGGCATTATACCTAATTACTTGGACTGACGGGTAAAATAAAAAGTTCCATGTTTTCCAGAGAATTTTCACTGTCCGGCTGTGATATAAATCACATGGAATTGTGCTGCAGCTTACATATTATTTACCCGCCGGCTTATAAAATGAAATCAGAAAATTTACTTAGGAGGGTTAACATGTTTTGTTATCAATGTGAACAATGTCCAAGCGGAGGCTGCACAAAAGTAGGCGTGTGCGGCAAAGATGAAAATATAGCCAGCCTCCAGGATACGATTATTTTCGGGCTGAAGGGTATTGCGGCATATGCGACGCATGCCAAACAGTTGGGCTTTACAGATCCCGAAGTTGACGCTGCTACCCAGGAAGCTCTTTATATGACACTCACAAACTCCAATTTCAATTTGTCGGAGCATGTGGGAATGGCAATGAAAGTTGGAAATGCCACCGTAAAGGTTATGGACCTCCTTGACAGGGCCCACACCTCAAAGCTTGGCATTCCCCAGCCTGTGACGGTATCGGAAGACAAGGTGGAAGGAAAGTGCATCCTTGTGACAGGACACAATCTTTTTGCCCTTGAAGAGCTTTTGAAGCAGTCCGAAGGCAAGGGCATCAACATTTATACCCATTCGGAAATGCTTCCCGCCCATGGATATCCGCAGTTGAAAAAATATCCCCATCTCAAAGGGAACGTGGGAAAAGCCTGGTTCGACCAGCGGAAAGTATTTGAAGAGTTTCCCGGAGCCATCCTCGGCACCACAAACTGCCTGATGCCCATCAAGGGAACTTATTCCGACAGGTTCTTCTCCATCGATGTGGCCGGACTTGAAGGCGTACAGAAGATTGAAAACATGGACTTTACCCCCATTATCGAAAAGGCCCTGTCCTTACCTGCTGCGAATATCACATCGGACAAGGTGCTCACCACCGGTTACCACCATGAGACGGTATTGGGGATTGCTCCTGAAATTATTGAGGCGGTCAAGGCCGGCAAGATCAAAAGATTTTTTGTCATCGCAGGCTGCGATGCACCCGGTAAGGGTGGAGACTACTACCGCGAGCTTGCGCTTTCCATTCCGGAAAACTGCGTCATCCTGACCACTTCCTGCGGCAAGTTCAGGTTCAACGACCATGATTTTGGTACGGTGCCCGGAACAAGTATACCAAGATACATCGACCTGGGCCAGTGCAACAATTCCGGCTCGGCCGTGAAAATTGCCATCGCCCTGGCAAATGCGTTCAACTGCACCGTCAATGACCTGCCCCTGTCCATTGTCCTTTCATGGTTTGAGCAGAAAGCCGTTGCCATCCTCCTGGGCCTGTTCAGCCTCGGAGTACAGGATATCCGGATCGGCCCCAAGGCTCCCGAGTTTCTTGCGCCGGGAGTTGTGGAAGTCCTCCAGAAGACCTTCGGCTTGAAGCTGACCGGGAATGCCAGGGAAGACCTGCAGGCTATGCTGGGTTAATTATAGAAATGTAAAAAGGGTTTGCCCGGCGGCAAACCCTTTTTCAAGCATTTTATCCGGCTTTAGAGTTTTACTTGTTGGCCTGCTGCTCCGCAATATCTCCCACGATAGGCAGCTTGAACATTTCGTTCTTATAAGCCTTCACCATAAGGACAATCCACAGGATCAGCCCCAAAGGCCCGATCAGCGCAGAAATAAACCATCCTATAAAGGGAATGAAACCTACGATCCATCCTAAAACCATTAAAGCCACAAATGTTATCAAAGACTGGATTGCGTGAAATTTTACAAATTTGCTGTCCCTCTCCAGTAAAAGGAACACCAGGCCGGTAACCCAGCCTAAAACATAACAAAGAAGTCCTTCAAGGTTTTCTTCCAGCCCAAGAGATGTCTTTTTCTTTTCATCCATGACATTGATCCCTCCCCATGACCGCCGCAGTTATAATTAAAATTATATTAATATTTATTCTTTATATACCGCAAAATTCCTCAAATTAACAACTTTTGCTCCTGCTCTGGGCAAGTACGATGAAAACTGCGCCTGCAACCACCAGAAGTCCTCCCCCCAGCTGCCTCAAGGTAAAACTTTCTCCAAGAAGAACCGTCGAAAAAATGATGGTGAAAACCGGCTCTATCATGCTCAGTATGGAGGATTTTGTGGAGCCAAGCAGTTCCAGACCTTTAAAAAAAGTGAGAATGGCCAGTACCGTTGAAAACAGGGTCAGTCCAAGGATGGAAAACCAGGCGGTACCCTCAAAGGAAAATCCTATCTGCCCGGAGGCAAGCCCCGACACCAGCAATCCCAACGCTGTAAACAAAGCTACAAAAGTGCTGGTCACAAGAGGCGGCACCTTTTTAACCACTCTGTTTCCCAGAATAATATAGAAGGAATAGACCAGAGCCGCTCCCACAGCCATCGCCACTCCCTGATATTTGACTCCCTCGGGCAGGGTGAGGTTTATCAAAACCACTCCGGCCAGAGAAAGTACGGAGGAAATCAGGACCTTTGCCGTCAGCCTTTCCTTGTCGACAAGGAAAGAAAGCACTGCCACGAACACAGGGTACAAATACAGCAGCAGCACCGCAAGGGCGGGTGTTATGTACCTGACGGAAGAAAAATACAGGGTTGACTGGGCAGTGTAGCATACTCCCCCCAGAATAAACAGCCCCAGCAGTTCCATCCTTGACAGGCTGATTCTCTCCTTTTTGAAAAAAAGATATAAGAAGAAAAGGGTACTCGCCAGTGTGAACCGTATCAGCAGCAGTGTTGGCACCGTGATTCCGCTGGCATAGGCGTAAATGGCAAAAATGGGCATGATCCCAAACCCCAGTGAGGAAAGAACAATTAGAAATACCCCCAAATAAAACTTTTTCAATTTGTTTTACCTGCTTTCACACAATTTGACAGTGACCATTATTATATCATGAATTTGCAAGAATTCATGATATAATCGCCGGTTTCAAACTCCCACAAATTCCCTGAATGCTTATTATATAAGGTTTGTCCATTATGTATTGAATTTTGTATACATCGTAGTATAATGGTGTATGTTTAAAGTTATTTTCGGGGGTCTATCATGTACATATTTCTAGCTTCACTACCGGATGCAGGCATTTTATTTGTCTGGATG
>JAFADI010000053.1 GCA_023424965.1 Bacillota bacterium | reverse complement strand
ACTCCGGCTTAAGGGTAATATAGGGGTGTTCCCAGTCGCCTCGCACGCCAAGCCGCTTAAAGGCCTCTCTCTGGATACCCAGGTATTTCATGGCAAAGTCCTTGCAGGCCTGCCGGAACTTTACCGGACCTACCTCATGCCTTTTAAGCCCCAGTTCCTTGATTGCCCTCTGCTCAATGGGAAGGCCGTGGGTATCCCAGCCGGGTACATACGGAGCCTCATACCCGTTCATGCTGTAGTATTTTACAATGATATCCTTCAGAACCTTGTTCAAAGAGGTTCCCAGATGGATGCCTCCATTGGCATAGGGCGGGCCGTCATGCAGGATGTACTTTGGCTTGCCCGCACATTTCTCAAGCTGCTTATGGTAAATGTCCATCGTTTCCCACTTTTTAAGGAATTCCGGCTCTCTCTGGGGCAGATTGGCCCTCATGGGGAAGTCCGTCTGCGGCAGGTTCAGGGTTTTGCTGTAATCCATTGACATTTTCTATATTCCTCCTTAATAAATAAGATTTTCTACTCTTTCATAAAAATTTATTCTGAATTCTCTCCTGAAAACGGTCAGAAGCGAGGAGTACAAGGCACAGGGCGAGCTGAGGAACGGCGCGTATTTTTATACGCAAGTACCGAAAGGAGCCCTGTAACGCAGTAATCCGATGCTTATCACCGTTTTCAGCAATAATAAAAGCTCCGGGGCATCGAACCCCGTCGCTTTTGGTCGGATTTGCTCCGCAAATGACCCAAAAAAAACCTCTCGCCGAAACCATCGGGACGAGAGGTAATATTCACGCGGTACCACCCAGATTTATTATGACAGGCAGGCGATATATCCACATATATCACCCGTTCCATAATCACTTCATTTCATAACGGTTTTTGCCGGCATACCCTATTTTGACGTCTTAACCATCGCTTTCAGGCAGCAACTCATGGATGATTTTCGAAGGATCTCGCTTGCAGGGCTTCCACCGTCCCCCGCTCTCTGAAAAGCTACGGCCTTTTACTCTTTCCACTCATCGTTTTTTCAATATATATTTACTGAATTATACACCAAGACATATTTTAACGTCAATACTCGAATTCAGGCACTTTCCCTTTCGCTAAACATCTGTTTTAAAACCTCCAACTGGGAGAGCAGCAAGGTTTCCGCCTTGGTTTTAAACATATGAAGCTTTTTGAGCATGTCTTCATATTCGAATTTTATCTTTAAAACCTCTTGGTTGGCGTCGTTCACCATTCTCTGCGCCTTCAGTTCCGCTTCCTTAATGATGTTATCGGATTTGGAGTAGGCATTCTTCTTGATTTCCTCGCTGGTCTGCTGGGCCATGATCAACGTATTCTGCAGCGACTCCTCGATGGTCTTGTAGTGCTGGATCGCTTCGTTCAGCACTGCCACCTTGTCCTTCAATTCGATGTTCTCGCGTATGTACTCGCTGTAATCCTCAATTATTTTGTCCAGAACCTCGTTTACAGCGTCTTCGTTGTAACCTCCCACAACCGTTTTTTTGAAGGTTACATTCTGCAAATCATTTGGGGTATAATTCATTTTCTTCACCTCATTACAATAATTTCTTTAGTACAATACCTATTCTTCCCTTTTTTGTCGTGCCGCTTACCTGGTGGACGACCACTCTTCCTTTTCCCCGGATAGAAATCGTATCGCCCTCTTTTACCTGTTTGGTAAGATTATCGGTAACTTCCCAGTTTAAATTTACTTTTTCCGCTTTTATATAATCCGCCATTTTGCTCCTTGATATACCAAAGCCTGAACTGGCCACGGAATCAAGCCGCAAGGATGCAACGGTGGTCTTTATCTCTCTGGTTTTGGGCTCCAGGGCATGAAGGTCCTCTAAGTCCCTCAACTCAACCTCCACCCTGGCATTCCCCACTTTGTCCAGATTGTATGCGATGTATTCCGCAATGTCCTCAAAGGCCAGCACATCACAAAAATCTTCACGGACAAGGATGTCGCCGATTTTTTCACGTTTGATTCCCAGCCCCATCAGTGCCCCCAGGTAATCCCTGTGGTTTAAGTTTTCCCTGCTTTTTAAAGCGATGTGGACAAGCTTTATGGGGAGCTCTTCATGGTCAGAATCACCGGACATAAAATCAGGGCGGAAAATAACAATTACTCTCTCTGCCCCGGGATAACCACCATCGACTATATAGTTCACTTCCGCCATCTCCGAAAATGCGGTTTCAATGAGCTTTGCATGATGTGGATCCATAAAATCCGAAAAAACGGAGGAACGTATCTTCTCCGCTCTCAAAGCCCTGTCCAGCATTTTCGATATGAACAGTCTGTCGTCAATTTTAGAGAATTTCTTCAATAGGTTCTCTTTATTCAACATTTGCCCTTTGCTCAAAATAAGCCTGCACTTACACCAAATACTCTCGCCACGATGCTTCTGACAACTCCGATCAGAATAAACGCAATAATCGGCGAAAAATCCAGCATCATCCCGCCTCTGCCAAGAAAGGAACGCTCAATCAGACCCCTGATGGGAGACAGAATGGGCTCGGTGATCTGGTAAATCAGCCGGATAATTTGATTATCCTTTGACATGGGTATCCAGGACAGGATGACCCTTACTAATATTGCAAGCTCCAAAAGCTCAAGCACAAAGACAAAAGCCCTTGCAAGAAGAATGTTCATTTAAGCCTCCGATAAGCCTCTGTTATTTCAACCAGGGAAATGTCGCTCTATTCCTGAGTTCATCTTTAAAATCCCCCATAATGTCCACATTATTCGGGGCAACCAAAAAGATACCTGCCGAAACCTTCTGAATATTGCCGTCCAACGCATAAACAGAACCGCTCAAAAAATCCACGATACGCTGAGCCGCTTCTTTTTCCACGTCTTCCAGATTGATAACCACCGGCTTTTTATTTTTCAGATGGTTGCAGATATCCTGTGCATCATCTATATTTTCAGGCTGCATGATGACAACTTTTAATTGAGATGAAGAATGAATATTCACTACCTTATTGTTATTGCCGCTTTGCCTGGATTTGGCACTTGAATTGATAAAACTGGGCTGTTGGAGCTCTTCCCTGATCTCCTCCTGCTCTTCGATGATTTCCTCTTCCTCTTCTTCCCAGCCAACAAAATTAAGCATCTTGTTTAACAGTTTTGCCATTTTGTATTTACCTCCCTGTTTATCTTTTGTACTAAATAAGGAAAGGACACACCCTCACAAACTACGGTTGGTGCGCTAAAAGGAGGGTATGTCCCCCCTCCTCTTTAGTCCAATCCTGACTAAATCAGAAATTTCTTCTATGTCAATTATACTACATAGCCGGAACGTAAAAAATAGTCCTATAGTATTAATTTATTAAAAATTCCTGTATTTTACTGGGACCAAGTCTACTTATATTGCCGGTTTCCGAAAATCGACGTCCCGATTCTGACCATGTTGGCGCCTTCTTCAATGGCCGTTTCAAAGTCGTTGCTCATGCCCATTGAAAGGTACGCCATATCTATATTATCAATATTTTCCTGCTGGATGTCAATAAATATTTTATGTAGTCCCCTGAAAACATACCTTATATTTTCCGGATTCCCATCAAAGGGGGCAATTGTCATGAGTCCTTTCACCTTTATATTCTTCAAAAGGCTGAGTTTTTTAACAAGCTCCAGGGTTTGGCCCGAATCGATGCCAAACTTGGACTCCTCTCCCGAAACATTGACCTGGACCAGCACATCGATGCTCCGCCCTGCTTTCTGCGCCCTGTTCTGTATTTCCTCCGCCAGTTCCAGCCGGTCCAGGGAATGGATCATAGCCACCTTGTCCACAATGTACTTTACTTTGTTTGTCTGGAGATGCCCGATCAGGTGCCAGCGGCACTCTCTTTTAATATTATCGTATTTTTCCAGCAGTTCCTGAACCCTATTTTCACCAAGATTTAAAATTCCTTCCTCCAGAACCCTTTCAATTCTGTCAAGACCTACGGTTTTTGTGACGGCAATGATGTTTATATCCTCAAGTCTCCGTCCGCTTTTTTCTGCCGCCCTTGCCACCCGCTCCCTTATGCCGGCGACGTTTTCCCTGATATAATCCAATTCACCGCTCATTTGTTAATCACCTGTCCCTCTTGAATATTTGTTGGATTAACAACATAAATATCGTAAAGGCTTACGCCTTCTTCACTGGTCTTTTTCAAACTTTCAATTACTGCCCATTCATCGTTGGCGCCCGTGATCTTGACGGGACGGATGCTGGCATAATTGGCCTTGTCAAGGGTGATCTCCGCCGTCATCTGGTCCTTGTTTATTTTTCGCAGGCTCTCTACAGGCACTTTCAAACCGTGGTAGGAATTTCTTATCAGATCGATGTTTGTTTTTCTGAGTGAAGCCGTCTCACTCACTCCTTTATCGATCTTTACCGCCACAACGCATTTGCCTTCCTGGACCTCCGATTT
>JAFADI010000247.1 GCA_023424965.1 Bacillota bacterium | reverse complement strand
CCCGGTGTGAGGGAAAACGGAGGACAGTATACCCATGGAGCTGCCTGGGCCATTATCGCTTTTGCCATGCTGGGTGAAGGGGACAGGGCCTGGGAGCTTTTTGAACTCATCAATCCCATCAACCACACCAGAACCCATATCGAATACTCCAGGTACAAGGCGGAGCCCTATGTAATGGCTGCGGATGTCTATGCCGTAGGACCCCATGTGGGAAGAGGAGGCTGGACCTGGTACACCGGCTCTGCGGGATGGATCTTCAGGGCGGGGATTGAATATATCCTGGGGCTGAAAAAGGAAGAGGACAGGTTGTTCATCGACCCCTGCATACCGGGGAAATGGACCGAGTATAAAATAAAATACAGGCACCTTGACACCACCTATGCCATCACCGTCAAAAATCCCTGCGGAATGAACCGGGGAGTGAAGGAAGTGTGGGTGGACGGAGAAAAGTGCGAAGGAGGCAGCTTCAAGCTGCACAACGACGCCAGGGTCCACCAGGTGGAAGTGGTGATGGGAGAGACGGTGGCGGTGGACAGTGCTCTGGCATTCAGTCTCGCGGGCGGGACAGTGAAATGAACAGAATACCGGCCAAAACCAGGCATATTCCCGCCAAGTGGAATCCGGTGAAGGCCTCCTTCAAAAAAAGGGAGGAAAGCAGGATGGAGCTGACGGGAATGCAGCCGGTATAGACCGCGGCGGTGGAGGCGGGGACCTTTGAAACTCCGCTGAACCACAGGATATAGGCCAGGGCTGTTACCACAAGCCCATAATAGGCGATCAGCAGCCCCTGGGAAAGAGAAAGGGAACGAATATCGAAGGCGGCTCCTTCCCTGACTGCAAAGGGAAGAAAAAGAAAAAAGGAAAACAATGCCACAAAGGCGGCACCGGTGACCGGGGGAACGGATACCGAATTGAACTTCCGCAATATTACCAGGGAAGCCTCACAAATCACTGCCAGCAGGATAAGCAGGTTGCCTGTGAGGCTTGAAGCGTTTGTAGGACTGTCGGAGGAAAGGCCCAGGAGGTTAATGACGAGAATGCCGGACACGGTAGCCGCGGTTCCCGCGATTTTGTTCCACGAAATCCTTTCCTTCAGGAAGATAAAAGACAGAATTACCACGGCGGCAGGCGTAGAGCTGGTGATGATCCCGCTTTCGGTGGCGGAGGTGTATTTGAGGCCGTAAAGCAGGAACACCCTGAAGAGGAACAGGCCTGAAAACGCCTGCAGGAAGAGCAGACCCAGGTCCCGGGGACGGATTTTGGAGAGGCCCCCTTCAAGCCACCGAGCTGCAGGAAACAAAACCGACGCCGCAATGACAAGGCACAAGGCCTGGGAAAGAAAGATGGGAAAGCCGGAGGACAACAGCTTGCCCGCAACGACGGAGCTGCCGATGATAATTGCCGCAAGGCACAATTGCAGATAGGGTACCAATCTTTTATACAATTCAATTCCTCCTCGATCGTTTGATAGTGGGAAGTATGAATAAGCGGCTGGAAAGTTCAGCCTCTTTTTTATATAATAGTGCCTGTAACAGGTACCATAAAGATCCACAAATACAATAAAATCATGGTACCGGTTCGGGAGGAACCATGCTGTGGCTGGATATTGACAGAAGTTCGGGAGTGACACTTACGAGGCAGGTATATGAAGCCCTGCGCGCTAAAATATTGTCCGGGGAACTCCGGGCGGGGGAGAGGCTGCCATCCACCAGGGAATTAGCCCGGACCCTGGGTGTTTCACGGAATGTGGTGCTTGGGGCCTATGACCAGCTGGTGGCGGAGGGTTTTGTTGAAAGCAGGCCGGGGGCGGGCAATTTCGTGGCGGAGGGGGCGCTGCTGGGAGCTCCCCGCAAATATGCGGCGCCACAGGCGCCTTCCGGGATTTCCCTCTCAACGGGAACCGGAGAAATCATCGATTTCAAATCAGGCATTCCCGCCCTGGAGCTTTTCCCAAGGAAAAAATGGGCGGGGCTGCTGTACGGTGCCTGCATGGATACGGATTTCTCCCGATTCGGTTATGGAGAGCCGGAAGGCGCTTTGAAGCTCCGGCAGGTCCTTGGGGCCTATCTTTTCAAAACCAGAGGGGTTTACTGCGAGCCCGGGCAGATCATTGTCACAACGGGTGCGGTTCAGGCCCTGGCCCTTGCAGCAAGGCTGCTGCTGGAAAAGGGGGAGCTTGTGGCGGCGGAGGACCCTTCCAACCATGACCTGCAGAGAATACTGACAGCCACAGGCGCCCTGCTTCATCCCGTACCTGTGGACGACAAAGGTATTTTAACGGAGCTGCTTCCGGAGGGCGCCAAACTGATTTATCTCACGCCGTCACACCAGTTTCCCATGGGAGGCATACTCCCCATTCAAAGAAGGATTGAAATAATCAATTATGCCAGGGAGCAGAAGACCTTCATTCTGGAGGATGATTACGACAGCGAATTCCGGCACGAGGGACTTCCGGTGAGCTCCATACAGGGCCTTGAGCCCGAAAGGGTCATCTATGTGGGGACCTTCAGCAAGATTATGTTCCCCGCCCTGAGGATAGGCTATATGGTACTGCCCCGGTCTCTGGCCAGAAAGTGCGCCCTGTTGAAAAGGCGTTCCGACTACCATACGCCGCTGGCGGACCAACTGGCCCTTGCCGGCTTTATAGAATCGGGCCTGCTGGAAAGGCATGTGGCCAAAATGCGCAAGCTTTACGGAAGGCGGCGGAAAAAGCTGATCGAATGCCTGGAGCAGCATTTTCACGGCAGGTACAGGGTAGAGGGTGAGGCGGCAGGAATCCATCTGGTGGTTGAGTTTGGTTTCAAGCCGGACAGCAGCTTTCTAAGGCTTCTAAAAGGGGAAGGGGTGAGGATATACCCTGTAGAGGTGCATGCGGCGCTGAAGGGACGAAACGGCAGCAAATTCATTATGGGCTATGGGGGACTCAGCGAAGAACAACTTGCAGAGGGTGTGCTGCGCATAAAGCGGGCCTCCGATAAATATTTGTGCGGCAAGGAAATATCTCTGCTATAATAACCGCAGAAATACTTACTGCGTTTATTATATGGGAGTTTATGCTATAATGATAAAAAGTCTTACTGATAATTGGTGATTGCCGTGAATTTTTCTAAAAGGATGGAGGGCTTATCCTCCGCTATTTTTTCGGTGCTAGAAAACAAGAGAAATGAACTTTTGACCAGAGGCATGGAAGTCTTCAACCTGAGTGTGGGAACTCCCGACCTGCCGCCGGCGCCGCATGTAATGGAGGCTTTCCAGGAGGCCTCCAGGGAGCCGGACAATTACAAATACGCGTTGAAGGATATGCCCCAACTGGTGGATACTGTTGTACAATGGTATGAAAGCAGGTACGGAGTGAAGCTGGAGCAGGATGAGGTACTTGGGATGATGGGGTCCCAGGACGGCCTGGCTCATATTGCACTGACACTGGTAGACCCGGGAGAAACGGTGCTGGTACCAGATCCCGGATATCCCATTTTCAGCGTAGGTCCCGCCATTGCCTGTGCAAATATCGAACGGGTGCCTCTGGACAGGGAAAAGGGCTACCTCATCGACTTTGACGCTATTCCGCCTTCGACGGCCCATGCCGCAAAGCTCATGGTGGTGTCCTATCCCAATAACCCCGTCACGGCTTTTGCGCCTCCAGAGTTCTATGAAAGGCTTGTGTGGTTCGCAAAGAAGTACGGCATCGCGGTGCTGCACGACAATGCCTACAGCGAGCTGGTGTTTGACGGCAGAAAGGGAGGCAGCTTTCTCAGCATCCCGGGTGCCAAAGAGGTGGGAGTGGAATTCAATTCCCTGTCAAAATCCTACAACCTGACGGGCTGCAGGATTTCCTTCGCTCTCGGGAACAGGGACATGATCAGGCAGCTGAGAATATTGAAATCCCACCTGGACTACGGGGTTTTCCTCCCCGTTCAAAGGGCCGCCATTGCGGCGCTGACAGGGCCCCAGGACGGGCTTGCGGCCACGGTGCGGGCTTATGAAAGCAGGCGCAATGTCCTGGTTGAAGGCTTCCGGGAGATCGGCTGGCATATGGAAAAGCCTCCCGCCACCATGTTTGTCTGGGCACCCATACCGCCCAACTATTCATCCTCCGAGGAGTTCACCCTTGCGCTGCTGGAGAAAACGGGCGTGATTGTGGTCCCGGGAAGCAGCTTTGGCGAAAGGGGGGAGGGCTTTGTCCGCATGGCCCTTGTACAGTCGGAGGAGTCTCTTGCAAAAGCCGTAAATGTAATCAGAGCCAGTGGAATATTCCGGTAATGGGCATAGAGAAATGTTGCCCCTCGTATTGATTTATGATGTAAATTCATATAGAATACTTTTCAATGAACTAAACGCATCGTGCTAGTTGAATAGGAATCGCTTGGTGGAGGGAATTAAAGCTTGTAGGTAAAGTGGAGGATAAGGCAAAGCACCTGAGCGGAGCGAATTGATTTGCCCCGTAACGAGCCGTACAAGCTTTTTGACCGTAACCCGCGATGGATATCAACTGGCACAATGCGTAAATTGCATAGGCAGAGTAGGGATTTGTGCGTTAAGTGATAGTTGGACGGGAAGTTGCCACTATACGAAAAACCGGCTGAGGTTTGCGGTACAATTCCCGCATTCCGCTGCCACAAAAAGAGCATCTTCCTCTTTATGTGGCTTCTGTCATGTAAAGAGAGGGGGTGACTTAATGAAAAGAACACGTTTAATCATCTTCATGGCATTATTCATATCCATGGACATTGTCTTGAGAAGGCTGTTATCTTACCAGACGCCTATCGTCCGGATCGACTTCGGTTTTGTACCCATCGCCGCCGCCGCCATGATGTTCGGACCCTGGGTCAGTGGAATCACTGCAGTTATGGCAGATTTGCTGGGCATGCTGCTGCTGCCCAAGGGACCATACTTTCCGGGCTTTACCCTCAGTGCATTTGCCGCGGGTGCAATATACGGCTTATACCTTTACAAAAAGCAAGGGACTTTACTGCAGATAACTCTGGCTTCCCTGACGGTTACGCTGCTTGTGGAAGTGGGGCTGCAGACCCTGTGGCTTTCCATCCTGACAGGGAATGCGGCAGTTGTCATTGTAAGCCAGAGACTCATTAAAGCGGCTTTTATCCTGCCGGCACAGATTGTGGTCATTAAACTGCTGTACAGGTATATGGGCTCTGTTCTCCGGCCTGTAGACTTAAAAAGGATATAGAGGTGAAACGATGCTTTTGAGCAAGCTTATAAAAATGAGTTCCGACATCCTGGAATGCCTTCATGACGGGGTCGCCGTCGTGGATAAAAAAGGCGTGGTGGTATTTGTGAACGATGCAAACAACAGGATCACGGGCGTGGACAGAGGTGAAATCCTGGGGAGGGATGTGAGAGAAGCGGTGCCCCATTCCCACCTCCCGGATGTCCTGGCCACGGGAAACAAACTGATTGGCGTAAAAACGGAAGTCAGCGGTAAAATGGTAATATCCAACATCGTGCCCATCATGATCAACGGCCGCATGGAGGGGGCCATCTCGGTTTTCAGAGATATTTCCGAGGTGCTGGCCCTGAGCCGTAAGCTTGAGGAAGCAAACTCAACCATTGAACACCTGTACCAGAAGCTCAATTTTATCAGCGATATGGACTCCAGCCTCATCATCGGCAAAAGCAAGGAAATGGAAAATGCCATGAGGCTTGCACAGAAGGCATCACAGGTCATATCCAACGTACTTCTGCTGGGTGAAAGCGGAACGGGGAAGGAAGTCTTTGCTCGGTTTATTCACAAACACAGTCCCAGGGCAAACAAGCCCTTTATCGCGGTGAACTGTGCCGCCATACCCGACGGTCTGCTGGAAAGCGAGCTTTTCGGATATGAGGAGGGTGCCTTTACGGGTGCCAAGAAAGGCGGCCGTCCGGGGCTTTTTGAGCTGGCCCATGAAGGCACCATATTTCTTGATGAGATCGGGGACATGAACATACTGCTGCAGTCCAAGCTTCTCCGGGTACTGCAGGAAAAAGAGGTAACAAGGGTGGGAGGAGCAAAAAACCGGCAGATCGATGTGCGGGTTATCGCCGCTACCAACAAAAACCTGCCGGATATGGTGGCGGACAGGAGCTTCCGGGAGGATCTGTATTACAGGCTTGAGGTGCTGAAAATAAATATCCCCCCCCTGAGGTTCAGAAAAGAGGATATCCACCTGTTCGCCCGCAGTGCGCTGAAAAAGATGGAAGCCAGGATAAACAAGAGCATTTCCGGGATAAGTCCCAAAGCCATGAAGTGCCTCCTGCAGTATAGTTACCCGGGGAATGTAAGGGAACTTGAAAACATCCTGGAGGTTGCGGGTGTGGCGGATGAGGACGGCATTATCGACGTGGATGACCTCCCCGATGTGGTGACAGGCTCCGGCAGCAGCTTGAAGCAGGACAAGCACGGCAGCGTGAATCTGGAATTTAAAAGCTTTCCTTCTTTGGAAGAAGCCGAGGAGAACCTGCTGCGGAGCGCCGTGGACAAATTCAGGTCCAAGGCAGCCATTGCAAGAGCTCTCAACATCTCACGCTCCACCCTGTACCGCAAGCTGGAAAAATACAACCTGCTCAAGGACACCACGGAGTAGAAGGTGTAGCATAATGAAACACAAGTGCGATCTTGAACTTCGATATGTATCGAAATGGAACGTCTGAGCGGCCTGGATAACAGAAGTGTATGATTATAAAACACAATTAAATGTATGAGCCAGGAAAGAGGTGAAAACTTTAAAGTTTTCACCTCTTTGCATATAAAAATCCCTTGGCCGGTAGACCCTTCGTTTCAGTCAAAGTGCGGCAAACACAAACTTCAAAGCAGTGGCCGCACAAAAGACGTCAATCTGTAAAGCCGGAACTAAAAAGTTGGCATGAAAATTGCTTATATATTTATATGTTGCACTATAATTTGATAACCAAGGAGATGCAGATAAGTATGATGATGCCGGAACCCTTCAGAATTAAAATGGTTGAGCCCATCAGGCTCATATCCGGGAAAGAAAGAGAAAGGGCACTGGAGGAAGCGGGATACAACCCCTTTTCTTTAAGAGCCGAAGATGTTTTCATCGACCTTCTCACCGACAGCGGCACGGGAGCCATGAGTGACAACCAGTGGGCGGGCCTGATGCTGGGAGATGAATCCTATGCCGGAAGCAAGAATTTCTATCATCTTGTTGATTCCGTCAGGGATGTGATCGGATATAAATACATCATCCCCACACACCAGGGGAGGGGCGCGGAACAGGTACTGTTTCCCCTGCTTATCAAAAAAGGGCAGTATGCCCTGGGAAATATGCATTTTGATACCACAACGGCCCACATCGAAATTCCGGGAGGAAGAGCGGTAAATTTCGTAACCGAAAAGGCCTATGATACCACCACCTCCTTTGATTTCAAAGGGAACTTCGATCTGGAAAGAATGGAGGCCTTTATCAGGGAAAAGGGCGCCCAGAACATGGCTTTTATTCTCATTACCATCACCTGCAACGGCTCCGGGGGACAGCCCGTGTCCATGGAGAATATCAGGGGGGCCAGCGCCCTGGGCAAAAAGTACGGCATAAGGGTATTTATCGATGCGGCACGTTTTGCGGAAAATGCATACTTCATTAAAAAAAGGGAAAAGGGCTACGGGGACAAAACCATCGGTGAGATCATAAAAGAGATGTTCTCCTACGCCGAAGGCTTTACCATGAGTGCAAAGAAGGACGCCCTTGTAAATATTGGCGGGCTGCTTGCCTTCAAAGAGGATGAGGAGTTATACACCCGGTGCAGGTCCATGCTGGTTCCGGTAGAGGGTTTTCCCACTTACGGAGGTCTGGCGGGAAGGGATATGGAAGCACTGGCAAGAGGACTGAGGGAAGGCGTGGACGAAGCCTATCTGGAATACAGGATCGGACAGGTAGAGTATCTGGGCAAAAGACTGGCGGAGGGAGGCGTTCCCATTCAAACTCCCACGGGGGGACACGCGGTATTTGTGGATGCGAAAAAAATGCTGCCCCACATTCCCGATTACCAGTTCCCGGCCCAGGCCCTAGCAAATGAACTGTATATCGAGGCCGGAGTCAGAGGGGTTGAAATCGGTTCCTTCCTGGCGGGCAGAGATCCCGAAACCGGGAAACAGGTGGAGTGCTACATGGAGCTCCTGAGGCTTACCATACCCAGAAGGACTTATACAAACAACCACATGGACTATGTGGCCGATGCCCTGATCAGAATAAAAGAGAGGGCCGATACCTTAAAGGGGCTGGATTTCACTTATGAGCCCCCGATCCTGCGGCATTTTACCGCAAGACTCAAACCTGTGGGTTAAAGCAGGTTAACTAGACATGTCTTGTTTTATAAATCAGGAATGAAAAAAGCTA
>JAFADI010000217.1 GCA_023424965.1 Bacillota bacterium | reverse complement strand
GTGGTATGTATAAAATACAATCCTGCTGAGGATTGATGAAATAAATTACCAGGAAGGGAATGTGTCCAATGTACTAGCAAGTGAAGGACCATGAACCAAGGTAAGGAAAGCAAGAGGAAAGGTAATTGAACCAAGGTAGTTGTGAAAGCCGCTCCATCGGAGCAGGGTAAACGGCCGGATGAATAAGTTAGGTATCCGGCCGTTTTACTTTGCCCTTACTGCTCCAGGAGAAACCGTACAATAGGTCCAGGATCTTCCAGGCTGTGAGGGTGATGGGGGGCTCCCGGCTTTATAATCACCCGGATTGTTCCGCCCGCTGCCCGGTATTTTTCCACCAGTATCCCGGAATTTTCTTCGTAAGGGGCTCCCGTGTCTGCGTCTCCGGCAACGACAATGACGGGAATGGCTGCCTCGATAAGTTCGGGTATCCTGTCAAGGGGATTGCCTTTGAAAGCTTTTGCGGTCTCCTCCGTAAGGCCGTATATGTTCAGGCACTCCTGCCACTCGGCCTTTGCACCGTCGCCCCGCCCCATCCCTCCGGGCCAACTCCGTATATCCAGCACGGCGGCATCCAGGTAAAGGGCTCTCACCCTGTCCGGGTATTCCGCCGCATAGTTGACGGAATACAGGCCACCACGGCTGAAGCCGAAAAGGACTGTTTTGGCGGATAGTCGGAATTCCCTTTCCGCATGGTTCTGGAATACGTTCATAAGCCTGATGGACTCAGGGCAGCCGTACATATCGTTTACTTTATAATATGCCAGGTGCCACCCCTTTTCCAGCATTGCCATGTCCACCTGGGAAAACGCATCGAAAAATTCGGCCCGCCATATCCACGGGCTGTCTTTGGCAGGAACCGGGGGAACCACCACAAGCCCCCCTCTTCCGTTTACAGTAAAATCATAGCGCTTGTAGCCTTTCCATCGAGATTCAACCATTCCATTCCGTCTCCTTAAAAACTGATTGGTATCAATAGACGCCGAATTCATAAATCCTGGCGTTATTCCTGTCGCTTGCCACCCCCGGCTGTACCGCGTTCGTTATATAAAGCCTTACGTACCTGGCTGTAAAGTTGACGTTCCTGTCGGTCGTGTTGGCGGTGTTGCCCGTTACAGTGTCCACATCGTACCACTGGGCGTCATTATCGCTTCTCTGCAGCTTAAAATCCCTTGTATTATACGCTGCCGTTTCTCCTCCGGCTCCCGCATGGGACACCTTCCAGTTCCGTATGGTCTGAACGCTGCCAAGGTCAACCCGGATCCAATCGGCACCGGGATTTGTGCTTTCGGGCAGTGAACACCATTTGGTAGAAGCATTTCCATCAATGGCTTTTGCGCCGTTCTCACTTGCGGATATTTCGCTGCTCAAGGCATACGGCCTGTTCAGGCAGAGGTTTCCTCCGCCGCTGCCGGTTTGATAGATTTTTACGGAGGACATCCTGTCATTGCAGCCTGCACTGACAAAGTCCGGATTGTCTGAGGTAAAGGTCCATTTTGTACCGCCGAAGTTGTCGTTGTCATAAATTTCCATGGTGTAGCCGGATTGAACCTTTACGGAAGATGTCCAGTCATTGGGAATGCCTGCCGCATTAAGCTGTGCCAGGGTATAATTGCCTGCATTCAACGCCTTTGCAGTTCCGCCGTAATTGATATCCTGATAGAAGGTGGCATTTCCCGCCGGTGGAGGCGTGCCTCCGCCCACAGCAGCTTTCATGGCTGTCATTTGATTTCTTTGCGCCGTATCATGGTTGCCGGCAGCGTCAAGATAAAGGTCCCATGTGATTGCTCCGCCCACGCTCAATGCATTTCTGGTATAATTAATGGGGATATTCTGATCACTCCAATGCAGTCCGCCGCCTCCCCAGCCACCGCCTATATAGTCACATGCATGCCATTGCATTCCTCCCTCGCCCCACCGCGACGTGGGAAGCCTCAGGTTGCCGAACTCCCCTGAGATGTAATCCTGTTTGGGGCTTTGAGGTGAATAGTTGGCTCCGTTCAAAGTCACAACCGCATTGGGATTGCCTTCTTTAAGGGCAGCAATGTATTCTGCCTTTTTGGCTTCGGACCAGCCGTTATAGGCATGCCCGAAGCCGTCAATGAACCAGCCGGAGACCCTGGTCCCGTAGCGGAGGGCCCATTCTCTCGCCATGGCTATTTGATTGTCCACGCCGGCAGGGGTCAATGCCCATTCACCATCCGATACCGTCGTAAGGGTGGCACTCTGGTTCAGCGCTCTACGCCCGTCGGCGTCAATCTTGGAGTCACCGCTGGCATCACAGACAAAATAAAGGAACAATTTGATGCCTTTTGGATTCAACACGTTGTACAGGTCCATGACCAAGTCCCGGGAGGGAGACCTTACGGGTATCCCCCAATTCCTGCAAAGCTCGTCCCATTTGGCATTCGGGGCACAATAATAGCCTCTTCCCTGCCCGATGGTAAAGGTTACCCAGGTTGCACCCTCCGCAGCGATGGTATTGGCCCAGTTCGCGGCGTTAAAGGAATTGATGTTGGCGTTCCAATTGCTCAGGCTGCCGCCTAAGCCGTTGTAGCCGTATCTGTAATGCTGGAATATGCCATATTTGCCCGACATAAAATCGGTATTGGGGTTGTAGGCGTCGGCTGAGACAAAACTGACGGTGGCGGCAAGCAGCATTGTGAAGATAAGACCAAGGCATAATGCTTTTTTCAAAACCGACTTTTTTGTAAGTGTTCTCATCTTATTCCCTCCTCATATTCTCTTCGAATTGATTGTGCCATCCTCAGAAGTAACTTTGTGCGGAATACGACCTCCTTTCCTTTTTATTCCCCCCGGGCCTTGCTCCTTGGCGGGTTGAAAGCCGGGTCAAGTGGGCAGACAAATTCAACGGTTATGATTTTGTTAGCCGCCGCCACAATTTTTATCCGGTTTCCACCTTCCACTTCCACAGGCTTAAGCCTTTCTTCATTCAGATTGGTCTGGTAAGCCTCCCTGATTTCGGCAAACAGCCGGACGGAGCCATGAATTTCTTTGTCCGTGGGATTAAAGAGCCTCAGGATGTAGGTGTCTCTGTCCTCCGCCTTCTTAAAAGCCGACAGGATGAGGTTCCCGGGGCTGATTTGCAGGAAGCTGTATTGGGAAGGCAGGCTGCCTGTGGTTTTTCCCGTCACCTGGTAGGAAGCCACGGGCACATTCAGGCTTTCCGCTTCTCCGTACACATCCCCCTCTTCCCAATCTCCCTCATGAGGATATATGGAATATTCAAACTCCATCTCCCGCAAGAGCTGGCTTCCGTCCTTCCCGGGGAATACCCCCGCCGCCTCCCACCAGGTTACGATCATGTTGCCCATGGCCCTGAAAAGTGTCAGGTAGAGGGTTGCATTTTCATCATCCTTAAGCTCGTACTCCGTCAGGCAGTTGTTCAGCAGGGCCAGGCCGTGCTCCCCGTCGCTCACATCCACAAAATGCTGCATGGGAAGGGTCTGCATTTCGGGCCAGTATTTGCCGTCCTTTTCCTTCCGGGGGACTCTCGGCCTCCTGTCCACGGTGAAATGCCCCGAGGCGGATGCATACTCCGCTTTGATTCCGGTGGGGAATGCCACTCTCAGGCGGTGGTTCCTCATGTTGTTCCTCAGGGTTGTCTTGATGTCCACCTTTTTTGAACCCTTTTTGAGGGTCACCCGTGAGATGATTTTAAGGACATCCGTCTCTTCACTCCGTTTGCTTTCTCCCCGGATACCGTACATTGCTTCATGGCCGTAAGCCGGCAGCACCAGGTGGTATTCAATGGCGATGGTGGCGGAAAGGGGGCCGTTGTCCTCGCACCAGGTGTTCACGCTGGAAGTGAGGGTGGTAAAGGTTTTGTTGTCATAAGGCGGGTAGTACGCCCAGTAGTTTCCCACATCTCCCGTGTCCTCAAAATAGTGAAGGCCGTCGTATTCCCTGGCCCCTGTCTTGTCCTTTACCTTCAGGGTTCCGTTGGTGTTGACCTCAACCCTCAAATGTTCGTTTTCCAGGATATTATCGGTTCTGCATATATCTTCTCCCGTGCTTTTTCTCATTTCCAGCCAGTAAAAATGATTCCTCTGGAAGCGGGCTTCAGGCAGGAACCTGATGACCTTGTACCCGCAGGCGGGGATTTCCCCCGTATCCACATAGCAAAAATGCCTGTCTGCAAAGTAGGGCCAGGGCCTGGCTTCCTGGTCGTGCACGGGAAAAGGCTTTTCATCCCTGGAGATCTCCTGTATGCTTATGGGATTGCCGTCGCTGCCGGAGGCACGAAGGCTCCATACGCTGTCGGTCTGAGCCGTCGTGACGCATACCTTCACAATTTCCCTTACGGGCCTGGGCCGGGAATTGAACACCACCAGCAGGGTATCCTCGGTCCCATACCCCGACAGGTCCAGCCTTTTGATGATTCCGGCAGCAGCCTTGTCGTAAGCCACCTGCCCTATCTCCAGAGCCTGGTTCAGCCTGTATTCCACATCATCGGCGGTTTTGTCCTGGGTAACTCCGTTGATGGAGTCGTGAGGGTGGGCATCCAGGGTGTACTTCCACCCTGTGTCCAAAAAGCCTCTCGGATAAGCTTCTCCCAGCATGTCCGCCACCGATGCCAGTACCTCGGCTTTATGGATAAGGAGGTTCTGTACTTTTTTATTCAGCTGCTTCAGATAGATTCTGGAGGCAAGGGCATTGCCGGAGCAGTCACAGGAAGGGCCGTCCCTCAGTTCTCCCCGGATGACCCGGAGAGAAGCTTTGTCCACCAGTTCGTGAAGCTTCCGGGAATATTCCTCCGGCCTGCTGTTTATGAATTCCGTATTCCCGCTCAGTTTGTTAAGCTCCTCAAGCATTTCCGTCATGTCCGGGTGGGGCGTGGAGAAATCCGTTCCGTTGAGAAAAAGGCGGTGGGTCTTCAAAACAGTTTCCTCCGTGGCTTCCCAGGCGTCTTTCATCCCCTTTTCCAGAAGTCCGGGGGTAAAACCTTTTTTAGGCACTATCATAAAATAGTCCTCATCACAGTTTCCCGCACCGGCATTATGCATGGCTACCCCTGACAGACCGGGGCTGTACTTGTATTCGCTGCTTAAGCAGTTGATTCCATACCTGGCGTACAGGTACGCATGGAAATAGAAGTTGCCCCTGGCGTGCTTGCCCAGCCTGCTGGTCAGCACCTGCGTGCCGTTCGGCGCCTCCCACAGGAATTCACTTTCAGGCGCCCTCTCCTCTGAAACCTTTTTGGCACAGATGATAAAATCCAGACCGAAGCCGTCGTATATCTGGGGGAATTGCGCCGTCTGTCCCCAGCCAAAGGAATTGTATCCCACTTTGAGGTAATCTCCATATTTTTGAGAAAGCCTCGTTCCTTTCAACAGATTCCTGACCAGGCATTCGCCGTCCAGAGGGTAAAGGTCCGGGAGCGTATACCAGGGTCCTACCGCAATGCGCCCCTCTTTGATATATTTTGTGACCTTCTCCCTGTTTTCGGGAACCACCTCCAGATAGTCTTCGATGGGCGCCACCTGTCCGTCCAGCAGGAAGCAGTGATAGTCAGAATCCCTGTCAAGGATTTGCAACAGTTCCTCCATGAACTCCATCAGCAGCATCCTGTTTTTCCATAGGGGGTACCGCCATTCCCTGTCCCAGTGGGTATGGGGAATGACATACGCCCTGTTTTTCTTTTCCTCGTTCATTATTCGAACCTCCACTTTATCCGATCTCCTGCAGAACCTCTCCAAAAGTGTTGCAGTAATGGCTGCACAGTCCCAGGGTCCCGCTTTCCACGATATTTCCCCCTCCGATTCCTATGGCGCAGAAGCCTGCAAGGCGGATTGAGCAAACCCCGGCACCGCTGTCCTCAATACCTACCACATGGTGGCGTTGGGCAAATTCTATCCCCAGGCCCACTCTGCAGGTCTCCGCATACAGCCAGGGATGAGGCTTGGGGGACAATTCTCCCAGGGTTCCCACCTGGCCTTTGCGCAGAGGATAGCCGGCGGTAATGATACAGTCGTAGAAATCCCCGGGATCACCCATCCCCAGGGTGTCAAACGCAGAGAGTATTTCCGGGTAAGCCTTTTCGTAAAGGCCTGAGGTCACAAGTCCCAATTTTATCTTTTTTGCCTTCAGTTCGCATAAAAATTCCTTTATCCCCGGCGAAGGGGTAAAGGCTCCTTTTCTTCCTCTCCCCTTCATTATTTCATCCATCTCGCGATGGGTATGTTCAAAGTAATGTTTCCGTACTTCCTCAAGGCTCTTTCCCGGACAGTACTTATTGATACAGTATTTTAGATGTTCGGAGACGCTGTGCCCGGAAACAAAGGGCAGATCCAGCGCTTCAAGTTCAAATTTGGGGCTGCCCATGAGGCTGGAGATTGTCTTTTCAATGATCCATATCCAGAACTCCTCACTTCTCACCGTGGTTCCATCCAGGTCCATAAGCACCGCCTTTACAGGCTTCTCCAGTGCCACCGGCACCACCGGATAGTATGCGGGATAGCCCATGTTTGATTTTACATACGCCAGTGTCCTGTCTTGGAAGGCGATAAATTCAACTTTCCTATCTCCGGTGGCAAGGATGGCTTTAACTCCGTCCTTATTTGTCCTGTAAAATCCGTCGCTGCATGCATCCGTAAAAATATAGCCTGTTTCCGCACTAACTTCTCCCAGTCCGGGAATAATCAATTTTTCCAATGTATTCTCCATCACTTTTTACGCCTTTTCCGCTGGAATATTTGTTGCAATCCGCTTTTAAACCAGGGGGGACAGGCCTGGCCCATCCCCTTGTTGAAAGTATGGTTTAACAGGCTATTTTGCCTTCTTCCATGCGTCAACCTGGCTCTGTGTTTCCTGAATAATCTTATCCGCTCCCGCACCCTTCAGCTTCGCCAGGAACTTGGGCAGTGTGGTTTCAGGGTCTGCAACACCGGTGAACAATCCGCCGTAGAATTCGTCTACAACCGATGCAACCTGTGCCAATTCGTTCTTAATGGGTTCCGGGTCCAGGTTGAAGCCCAGGAGCTTGGATACCGTGGCACTGTTGTTCATGTCGGGACCTACAGGATACCATTTGGGCTGAACCTCGCTCTGCCTGTAAGAGTTGAACATGTTCCCGTTTTCCCAGCCGCTGGCAAGCATGTACCCGGAGTTGGGAACAAAGGTGGCCACATCGTCCTTCAAGGTATAGTGCTTGCCCTCAATACCGTAGTTCATCATATTGAACAGTTTCGTATCCTTTTCATCATACAGCAGGTTATACAGCATGAGGCATCTTGCAGGGTCCTTGGAGGTCTTGCTGATTGCCGTCATGGTAGCGATGATGGAGGCCGTGTTCATGAAGGTCTTGGAGAAGGTCAGCGAAGTCACGTCTGCCGCCTGGAGGTTCAATTTGGCTGACTGGTTTGCAGGTGTATCCGGGTTGATCACGGTGGGAATTGAAACGGTCTTTCCCGCCTTCTGGTCAGGGGTAACGTCTTTGAGCATGGGAGCTTCCTTCTTGATGATGCCCTTCTGGTACCATTCGTGCATTAACTTCAAATATGCCTTTGTCTCAGGGGCTTCGAAATAATTCATCACTTTGGTTGAATCATCGCTGATATATACGGCTGCAGGATTCTGCCTTCCCAGCAGCTCGATGCCGAGGGTGCTGGAATATTCATTGAAGAAGATACCTCCGCTCGTATTTTGAGCCGTTTCAAAGGGCACCAGTGTAGCATCTGAAGCATGTACTTTTTCATAGAAGGAGGTCAGGTCTTCCAGCTTGGTAACCTTGGATATATCCAGGCCCAACTGGTCCACATATTTTTTCTGGAGGATTATCCCGGGGGTTCTTCCCAAAACCTGTGTGTTGATGATGGCATACAGCTTTCCGTTTACATAGGCCGCGGGCCAGGCCTTCTCAGGAACTCCTTTTAATATGTTGGGTCCGTACTGCGCAAGCATGTCCTGGGTGATTTCGGTAAAGGCCCCCTTGTTCACTGAAGGCAGATAAGGCAAGGTACCGCCGTCTGTCCAGATCAGGTCCATGGGTTCGGCGGAAGCCATCTTAATCTGCAAGTTCTGTGCATAGCTTCCCCAATCAAGAATTGTCAGCTTTAACGTGGCATTGATTTTTTCCCTGGTGATCTTGCTCATCTCGGCCGCTACCAGGTCCACATCCGCCTGTGCGCTGTTGGGGAAGAACCAGCTGATTTCATAGGGTGCAAGATTAGTATCCGCCGCCTTTGTGTCTGCCGTATCTGCCGGTTTTGCTCCGGTATCCGTTTTTGTATCTGCTGCCTCCGGGGTTTTATTTGCGCCACAGCCGGACAACAACATCCCTAAAGTAAAAACAACGGAAAGAATGAGTGATACAACCTTTCGACTTCTTCTTGACATTTTATTTCCTCCTGTTTTTTATTTATTGAAACCA
The DNA here is from genome assembly GCA_023424965.1 of Bacillota bacterium. Lineage (GTDB taxonomy): Bacteria > Bacillota > Clostridia > Acetivibrionales > JAFADI01 > JAFADI01. The sequence goes on along the minus strand of JAFADI010000217.1, from coordinate 6,120 downwards.
TTGCTGGCAACAACCTTGTGAATTACTAACCTTTTACGCTTCCTACGGTAAGTCCTTTGACAAAGTGCTTCTGAAAAAAGGGGAACAGAACCAGCATAGGCCCCGCGGCCAATACTGCCATTCCCATTCTCACGGATTCGCTGGGGATGTTCCCCATGTTTACATTCAACAGGGATGACATATTGTTCAGGATATAGCTTAAATTGCTCAACGTCCGGTAGAGCAGGAACTGCAGCGGAATCAGGCTTTCCCTGCTGATATAGAGCATGGCAAGCCACCAGTCATTCCAGTAGGCAAAGGCGTAGAACAGGCCCACCGTGGCGATGGCAGGCTTTACCACCGGCAAAACGATCCGGACAAAAGTTTTGAACTCTCCTGCACCGTCAATTTTCGCCGACTCCACAATCTCAAAGGGCAGGGTTTGCATGAAGCCCTTCATGATCATGGTGAACCAGGGACTTATGCTGTAAGGAATGATCAGTCCCCAGATGGTATTCTGCACATGGAAGAATTTCGTCATGAGCATATAGGAAGGTACAAGACCTCCGTTGAAAAGCATGGTGAAGAAAACAAAAAAGGATATGCCTCTGCTGTACCGGAAATCCTTCCGTGCCATCACATAGGCCAGGGATGAAGACAGCGCCAATCCCAGGGCCGTACCCAGTACGGTGACAAGGGTGGAAATGATATATCCCGTAATGATGGGTTTGGGCACTCTCAAAATGAATTGGTACCCCTCCAGGGTAAAAGACCTTGGAATCAAGGTATAGCCGTATTTTACGATCCCTTCGTTGGTGGACAGCGATACCGAAACCAAATAGATCAAAGGCAAAATGGTGGCAATGGACAGAAGCGTCAGGATAACCGTTATAAGAATATTGGGAATCCCGGATTTATATATTTTTTTCATAAAAGATGTCTCCTCCCGGCAATAACTAGAATACTGCATCTTCCTTGCTGATTTTCCGGATGACCAGATTGGACGCCATGACCAGTACAAAACCGACAATGGACTGGTAGAAGCCCGCCGCCGAAGCCATTCCCAGGTCTCCTATTACCCTCAGGGATCTGTACACATAGGTGTCGATAACATCTGTTGTAGGAAGAAGTGCTCCCACTTCCCTGGGGACAAAGAAGAACAATCCGAAATCGGAATAGAAAATCTTGCCGATGCTGAGAATGACCATCAGGATAATTAACGGCCGGATGAGGGGAATGGTGATGGTTCTCACCTGCTGGAGCTTGCTTGCACCATCGATGGCCGCGGCCTCGTAATAGGATGAATCAATCCCCAGAATACCGGTATAGAAAATGATGGTCAGATACCCCACATTCTTCCACAGGTATGCGATAATGAGAATGGCGGGCCAATACCCGGGATTCGCATACCAATCCACTGGCGCCATGTTCAAAGACTTCAGGATGGTGTTGATGACCCCGAAATCAGGGCTGAGAAAGCCATAGACCAGGTAGCCCACGACAATCCAGGATATGAAATAGGGAATGAACAACACCGTCTGGAACACCTTGATGGCTTTTTTGCCAAGTTCGTTCAGCATAAGGGCCACGATGACCGCAAAGGCAAAGCTCAAAACAATAAATGCCCCATTTAACAGCAGTGTGTTCCGTGTAACCCTGAAGGCATCCTCCGAGGTGAAGAAAAATTTGAAATTGTCCAGCCCCGCCCAGGGGCTTCCCCAGATCCCTTTTTCATAGGAATAGTTTTTGAAGGCGATAACCAGGCCGAACATGGGTACATAATATACCATGAATAAAGCTACGATGGCCGGCAGTCCCAGAAAAAATAAAGCCTTGTTTTTTCTAAAATGTTTAAATTCAGTAGAAAGAGAATTCATAAGCGTCACTACCTCCCGGATTGGTTTTTAACCGCTGCTGCAATTTCATGCTACACCTGTCCTCCGGGGAGTTGTACTGCTCATTTTACGATTTGCTTTTTATCCGACTGTATATTTTGAGGGGGGTATTTGAAGCACTGTACTTTTTCTCCGCCGGCGGAAAAGCACACTGTACTTTTTCTGACAAACAGGCTCAGATCGTGCCTATACAGGTATTTAGAGAAAACAAAAACAAGGAGGACACCCCCAAAAGGGTCCCTCCTTGTTTTTGTTTTCCAGACAGGATGTTATACTATTTGTTCTTTTTCCATTCATCAATTTGCTTTTGCATCTCTTCAATGACTCTTTCCGCTCCCACCCGGTTCAGCTTGTCAAGAAATTCAGGAAGGTAGCGGTCGGGGTCTACCGACCCGGTAAACAATCCGTTATAATATTCACCCACGACGAAAGAGCACTGGGCAAGCTCTACCTTTACCGGCTCCAGGTTGAAATTGAAGCCGAAGACCGTTGACGTTCCGGCAGTCTCGTTCATCTGAGGCCCCGTGGGGTACCATGGGGGCTGGTCCTCGCTCTGCCGGTAGGAGTTGAACATGTTTCCGTTTTCCCAGCCGCAGGAAACCCAATACCCGGAGTTGGGAACCTGGGTTACCACGTCGTCCTTCCGGGTATAATGCCGCCCCTCAATTCCATAGTTCAGCATGTTGAACAGCTTTGTATCGTTCCTGTCATAAAGGAGGTTGTAAAGCATGTAGCACCGGTCGGGGTCTTTGGAAGTCCTGCTGATGGCGGTCATGGAAGCAGTGATACCGCCGGTGCCCATGAAGGTCTTCATAAATGTCCGGCCCGCCATCTCCGAGCTCTTTACTCCCCAGAGGGCAGCCTGGTTCGCCATGGTGTCCGGGTTTAAGACATTGGCCATCAGAGCGATTTTCCCGGCCTTCAGGTCGGTAAGATAGTCCTTGACGATGGCCGCATCCTTTCTGATATATCCCTTTGTGTACCACTCCCGCACCAGCTCCAGGTATGCTTTGGTCTCCGGCGCGGCAAAATAGTTCATTACCTTTGCGGAATCATCTTTTATATAGAGAGCCGCCGGATTCTCCTTGGAGAATATCTCCATGCCGTAGGTGAGGGCAATATCGTTGAACCAGGGCTTTGTTCCGTCGATTTCTATGGGAATGATCCCCGGCTCCCCTGCCTTTATCATTTCCAGAAATGGCGTCAAATCCTCCATTTTTGTCATCTTGGTGATGTCCACGGAATACTTGTCGAAATACTTTTTATACCCGAAAATACCCGGGGTCCTTCCTTCCACCTGGGTATTGATGATGGCATAGAGCTTGCCCTCCACGTACGCCGCCGGCCAGCACCTTTCGGGCACTTCCTCCAGAACGTTGGGCGCAAGGGTCTTAAGTTTCTCGCGGCTGATCTCAAGGTAGGCACCCTTGTTAACGCCTGTAATGTAGTCATTTGACCAGTTGGAGGTGAATATCAGGTCCATGGGGTCCCTTGAGGCTATTTTCACCTGAATTTTACGGTCATAGCTTCCCCAGTCGATAAATTCCACCTTCAGGCTGGCGTTGATCTTTTCCCTGGTGATTTTGCTCATCTCGGCGTTGACCGCCTCCATGTCGGGCTGAACGCCATTTGGCATAAACCATTTGATTTCATAGCTGTCAAGGGCCTGCGTCCCTTTCCCGGAGACCGCGCCGGTTTTATTTTTGTATTTCAAAAGGGCGGAGCCGGTAGCATCACACCCTGTGACAACAAGAGTAAAAACAAAAAGCAGAGCCAGAACTTTACATAAAGCCTTAGGGCCTTTTGGATTGTGCATTCTCATTCCCCCATAAAGAAACAGGATATCCCGCTGCAGCGATGGCGCCGTGTATCAAAAAACTTACTTGTGCAGATTTCTTGAAATGTACTCTCGCGGAGTTGCCCCGTACCTGGCCTTGAAAATTTTGTAAAAATAGCTTTCGTTTTCAATTCCCACCTTGAACATGATTTCGCTTACGCTGAGCTTTGAATTCTCCATCCACTCCACCGCTTTTGCAAGCCTTATGCTGTTAATGTGTTCAGGGATCGACATGTTTAAGTTCTCTTTGTAAACTTTACTGATTTTTGCCGCAGACATCCTCAGTTCCTCCGCAATGCTCGAAACGCTCAGATTGTAGTCGAAATACTTCTCCAGGATTATCCGCTTAACAGCCTCCGCCGTCTGCATGTCCTTCGAATCAACCGGGTCTTCGTCCTTCAGCATGACTTTTTGCAGCACCTCCAGAAGGATATCCTGAAATTCGCCGATGGTTTCCAGTTCAAAAATTTCATGGCTTGCCAGAAGCATATTTACATTGACGGGACTTTTCCGGGCCTGATTCATGTCGTACACGGTATTTTTTATGGCATTGACCAGATGTGCCAGGGAGAGCATCATGTTGTTGTACTCCATTTTCTTTACGTCCCCCAGCAGATTGGTCAGAATCCCTTCCGCCGCTTTTAAATTCCCCCGTTTTATCTCCTCGATAAGCCGGTTGTGCTTTTCATAGTTATAGTCATATTGGAGGGCAGTGAGGTTCTTTTTCAGCATTCCAGGGGTAATAACGGATTTCGGGCCGAAGACGAACCTGTACATGGAGTAATCGGAGGCATGACTGTATAAGAGGGCCAATTTGTTTATACTGTCTGTTTCCTCGCTGAACACCGCCGTAAAAGAAATTTTATAGTATTCCATCAGCTTGTCCTGGGCTTCCTTCAGCATAAGCTTCAATTGTTCATACGGGGAAGCCAGCTCCTGTTTGATATTTGTGATTACGGCAATCTCATCGTTTTTCATTTCTACGGCTTCACACCGGAAAGCCCGGGATAAAATTTCCGTGGCAATATTTACGATGGCAAATTTCAGTAATTCTCTCGTTTCCACGTCATTATTTTCTTCAAACTCCTTATGCCGGTCAATGATCAGCAGGATGACCATTAACTGCCCGTCGGAGTCCAGGCTTATGCCGTGCTCTTGCTTGTTGGTTTCAAATTCCTCTTTTGTCACGGAAGAGCTCTGGAGCAGGAGTTTTCTCAAAAAATATATTTTTATGATCTTCTCATTGCTCCTCTTCTCCAGGCTGTATTTCCCCAATTGGTCAATGGAGTTCTTATATACCTGCTGCAGGTAAGAGAACTCATCCCCATCTCCTCTGGCGCCCGGAGGGGCTTCACCGTTGAAGCCCACAAGCCTCAACAGTCCTTCAAAGGGCTTGTAGAGACCTCGTGACAGGGTGTAGGAGACAATAAAAAGGAGAATCAAGACGATGCAGGTGATGACGATGATGGTGTATTTGAGGTTGTTGATATACTCAAAAACCATATCATAGGGCTGTACCTTATACATCACCCAGTTGATCTCCTGGATGGGAATGCAGGAGATGAAATAGTTTTTGTTCCCAATGGCGCCTGTGAGCAGGTCGGTTTCGTCGTTTTTGTTTTCAGCTTTCTTTGCCAGATGCAGTTCCCTGATATACTCTTCAAAATCTTTGTCTTCAGCGTATGCCGCCGCCGCGTCCCGGATAAGCTCCCCATTTTCATCCAGTATGAAGATCCTGTCCTGCCGTTTGTCATTAAACATATTGATGATTTTAATGTTCTCGATGAGCCAGTCCAGCTTGACGTTGACGATGACCGCTCCCTGCATGTTGTTCTGGCTGTCCTTCAGTTCATACATGAAATAGGTCAAAACATTGCTGTATTTTATCAAATCCCCCGAATGGTAGGTTTCCGTCCGCCGGAAAACAGGCTTGAGCACAGGAATGTCCCTGTTGGCCTGGATGAGCTTCACCAGGTCCGGGTCCTCGTACTTGAAAGAATTGTAGGTTGAATAAAAGCTTTTTTTCCTGTTGTTGTAAACATAGATGGACTGGACATAGGGATTGCTGGCAATGACGGAATTGCTCAGCTTGTTGATGATGCTCATCTGCTCGTAAGTCTCATCCTCGGTCAAATTCATGAGGGACTTCACGTCATCATTGTAGTAGGTGGAGAGGCAGAGGTTTTTGACCATCTCATCCATGTAATCGATGTTGTATTTCATCTGGTTCAATATCTTCTGGCTCGTCTCAACCTCGTTGCCCAGCACCGTCTTTTCCACATTCAGGTATATGACGGAGGAGAAAACGGTAATGGAAATGATCATTAAAGAGGTTATCCATAAGAAAAGCCTTGTACGGTATTTTTTTATTTTTAAAAGGTTTCGAATCTTCATCCCGTTTTCCTTTTT
>JAFADI010000157.1 GCA_023424965.1 Bacillota bacterium | reverse complement strand
TGATTGGTCTGCTTCCATGCATAGATTATGTAGTGCAGCGGGCCAGAGTATGATAGAATCTGAGTGTATATGATAAACTACACTTGGAGATGGTTGGCCTATGAAAGTAAAAACTGTTGTCATAATCTCTCTAATCCTTTTCGTTGCCCTTGCCCTGAGTCTGAAAATATTTTCCGGTTACGCCGGGAAGCAAACCGCCGTCCCTGTGACAAGCCAGACGGCTGCCGAGCAAAAAACGGAAGCTGTCAAGGCACCGCCGGAACCGGTAAAGGCTGTTGTTGAAGAAAAGAAGCCGGAGCCCCTCACCGTTGTGGCCGTGGGCGACATCCTGCTGGGAAGAGGGGTGGGCATGCGGCTTGACCGGCAGAATAAAGGGTATATTTACCCCTTTGAAAAGGCAGCAGGGCTTCTCAAGGAGGGAGATGTGGTGTTCGGGAACCTGGAGGAATCCATAACTTCCAGTACCCACAGCCTCGCAGGAGTAGCGGACGGGGGAAAGTACATCCTCAAAAACGACGTAAAAGCCCTGGAAGGCATAAAATATGCCGGGTTTAATATTTTAAACCTGGCCAATAACCACATCCTCGATTACTATGACAGGGGACTGTATGATACCCTTGAGCTTTTAGACAAAGAAAAAATTGCCCATTCGGGGGCCGGAAAGAATCTGGAGGAGGCCAGGAAGCCCGCCTTGTTGGAGAAAAAGGGGATGAAGGTGGGAATATTGTCTTATACCGATATGGCGGAATTGGTGTACAAAGGGAATCCTCCATTGAAATTTGCGGCATCGGAAGACCGTTACGGGGTGGCCCCGATAAAGTATGAGTACATTGAAGAGGACATAGGAAAGCTGAGGAAGGATACGGACCTTTTGATCATTTCTCTGCACTGGGGCCAGGAGGAAAGCTTCGACATACTTCCTGAACAAAGGGAGCTTGCGCATAAGCTGATTGACGCAGGAGCCGACATGATACTGGGCCACCATCCCCACCAGTTCCAGGGCATTGAGATGTATAAGGGAAAACCCGTGGTCTACAGCATGGGAAATTTCATATTTGACCAAAATGACCCTGAGAACAAGGAGACATTCATATTGACGATGAAATACGAGGGAAAGAGGCTGACAGATTTTACAGCCCTTCCTGTAAGAACCGTTGATAAAATCCAGGTGGTGCCGTTAACAGGAGAGGACGCGGGGCCAATGTTAAAGCGGCAGTTGGAGCTGTGTCAAAAATTGAGCTCCCGGTGTGAGATAAAAGAGGATAAAATTGTTTTCAATTTAGACTGATATTTTATTCTTCAAACCCATTTATGATAGAAAATATGATTTTGGAGATAATAATTCCAAAAGCAAATGGGGTTGATAAAGTGAAATATAAAATAATATATATAGCGGCTGTGGCGTTGCTCCTGTCAGGGTGTTCGGCAGTTGGAAGCGAAAATGAAGCACGGGGACTGGAGTATGGGAGGCTGGGTGTGGAGCAGCCCAGCAGTGCAAATGGTATTCAGATACTTACGGAGAAAAGCAGCGTAAGGCCGGGCGAATACGGTTTGATCGTCATGCTGGGACAGCCCGGGGTAACTTACAGGATAACCGCCACCTACAAGGTGGATGGGCGGGAGCTCACCGCGACGGAGCTTAATGCGGCAGGACCCGACGGTTACCTGACCTGGACCTGGTATGTGGCCCCCAAGACGACTCCGGGGACATATCCCATACAGATATCCGGCGGCGGTAAGGTTTTTAAAACAAGCTATACGGTAATAGAATGAAAACAATAAAAAGCGGTCAGGCCTGGTGCCTAACCGCTTTTGCCGTATTCCGGCCGTCTACTGGACCGGTACGGAGAAGCCCTCATCCACATCCGCAGAATAACTATTATTCAACATCCCGTCGTCAAAGACGAAATTGTGTTTTAACAGCATGGAGCCAGTGCCGTCCTGGACGAATACAACGGCGGGAGGCATTTCATAAAAACCTGCAGCTTTCACAGGTGAAGGGCTGCCCAGGTATATTAGTGCTGCCAGGGCCACCAGCAGTATGGATATTTTTATTGTACGCATTATATCAACTCCTTCAATAAGCACGTATATTATAAACCCGACGAAAGCTCTCTTTCGATGGAAGATTTATCTATAAAAATATTTTTGTATACTTAAACTTGACAATATTTTGAAGTTGATATATTATGTGGCAAGACTTATCGCAATTTTTATAGGAAGTCGTCGAATTATGAAAAAAGTGAACAGGGAAAAATTTTCATCTGAAATTAACAAAATAAAAGACATGCTGGGAAAAATGATGGAGGATGAAAATAGCGATTATGAAGACATCCTGGCTTTGAGTATCAGGCTTGACTTTTTGCTTAACCAGCTTTATTACGCGAGTGTTAATGAAAACGTTTAATGCAGTCGTATTCGATTAGCAGCTGCTGAACGGTTTCATCATATTCAGGCCCTATACTATTTGAAAATGCCGTCAAAAACCTTATTTTTGAATCCGCCAGCTGCAGGAATTGTTCTTTTGTAATCCTGTTCAATTTATATTTTTTTATTATCAATTCAAGAAAATCGGCAACGGTGGAAATAATCAGGGGTAGACTTTCAGAAGACATATTTCACCTCGGTGGAGTACTGGAATTTGTAGGCAGACCAAATTTTATAATATAGGGTGAGGTTTGTCAATGCGGGCAAAAAATGTGAAAAAAGGCTTAAAAGGATTGATTCTGGCGACTAAAATGCAGTTTGTTCAACAAAGTATAACGTTTTTGTGCGTAAAATAAAACACCGGATTTGCTCCGCAAAGGACTAAACAAAAAAGGTTTTCACATCTGTGAAAACCTTGTGGTGCGCCATCGGGGACTCGAACCCAGGACACCCTGATTAAGAGTCAGGTGCTCTACCAACTGAGCTAATGGCGCGTATCTCTTTCGGACACTTTTATATTATAAGAGCATCAATAGGTTTTGTCAACAATAAATTTAAGTTATTATGGAGCATTTGAAAAAATAAAAAATATGATATAATTTTTTTTGAAAGGATTATCGAAATATATATAGAATACATAACTATCGCATAGAACGATGACAGTACACAATTCATTACCAGAAAAATGAGGTTTGAAAGTGGCCAACTTAAAATTGGATTTTTCCAAGCTAGATAAAATAATAAAAAAAACGATCGAAGTTATCGACAGCAGCAAGAATGAGATTTACGACATCGCCGAGAGCGCTAAAAAGGAGTGCAAGAGGCTGGACGAAGAGCTTCAACTGCTTAAGAAGCAGACCAAGGAGCTGATGGAGACCGTTGAAGTTCTCGAGGCGGAGTTGAAAGAGAGCAAGCGGAAGCTGATGCTTGTAAACAAAAATTACGAGCGGTATTCCCAGCAGGAACTGAAGGCCGTATATGAAAGGGCGGACAACTTGCGCCTGGAGCTGGCCGTCAAGCGTGAGCAGGAGCAGTTTTACATAAAGAGGAGGAATGACCTTGAAATCCGCATAAAGGAAGCCTACAGGACCGTTGAAAAGGCCGACAAGCTCATTACCCATGTGGGCGTTGCCCTGAGCTTTTTAACAGGGGATTTAAAAGAAGTGAGCATACATCTGGAGGATATGCAGCAGAGGCAGCTTCTGGGGCTGAGGATAATACAGGCCCAGGAGGAAGAGCGCCAGCGTGTCGCCAGGGACATACACGACGGACCCGCCCAATCCATGTCCAATGTGGTGCTGAAGGCGGAAATCTGTGAGAGGCTTATCGATGTGGATATGGAGAAGGCCAAGGAAGAACTTAAGCAGTTGAAAAGAATCGTAAGGGAAAGCCTCCAGGATGTGAGAAAGATAATCTATAATTTAAGGCCCATGTCCCTGGATGATCTGGGCCTGGTACCTACTTTGCAGCGTTTTTTGATGACCTTTCAGGATGAGAGTTCCATTTCCGTGTCCTTCAGGACGCGAGGCGTTTATGACGATATAAGGCCTGTCATATCACTGACGGTATTCCGGATCATACAGGAAGCGATAAGCAATGTAAACAAGCATTCACAGGCTCAGAACGTGGCGGTGAATCTGGAGTTTCTGGACCGGAACCTGAAGCTGTATATATTCGACGACGGGAAGGGATTCCGGATGGAAGATCTGAAAAGCAGGAGTGAGGATATTGACAGCGGTTTTGGACTCTTCAGCATGAGGGAAAGAGTTGAGCTTCTCAGCGGGGATTTTGAAATAAGCTCGGAACCTGGGAAAGGAACCAGGATTAACATTACCATACCTTTAGTACAGGAAGAGGAGGACCCAAATGGATAAAATAAGGGTTTTGATCGCCGATGACCATTCCATGGTCAGGCAGGGCTTGAAGCAGATATTGGAGCTTGAAGAGGACATTGCCGTGGTGGCGCAGGCATCCAATGGTGAGGAGGCTGTGGCTCTTGCCAGGGAGCATTATCCCGATGTGATTCTGATGGATATTAATATGCCCGGTGTCAACGGCCTGCAGGCAATCAAGGAGTTGAAGCAGGACAGGCATCCTTTCAAGGTAATTGTGCTGACCATCCATCAGGACAGGGAATATCTTTTCAAAACCCTGCAGATGGGGTCGGAGGGCTATGTACTCAAGGATGCAGAGCCCATCGTACTCATTGAGGCCATCCGGAATGTCCACAAGGGGCAATCCTACATCCAGCCCAACATGACAAAAGAACTGGTTAAGGAATTCAACAGGGTTACTCTCCATGAAAGGGACAGAAACGATGAAAACAGCCTTACTGCGAGAGAAATTGAGGTTTTGGAGCTTATCGCCGAGGGCATGATCAACAAGGAAATAGCGAAGCAGCTTTATATAAGCGAGAAGACTGTCAAGAATCATGTGTCCAATATATTTAAGAAGTTGAATGTTTCCGACAGGACCCAGGCAGCCATATACGCCTTCAAACATAATCTTAAATCATAAATACATATTGACACCCTGCGGTATTGCATAGTAATATATTGTTACATTGCACTTTGTATAGAAATGCAAACATGGTTAAAAGCAGTGAAGGGGATCAATGGGAAAGTACACCTATAGAGAGCTGCCGGGAGGTGGAAGGCAGCGGTGGAATTTTCAGATACTCACCCCGGAGCTTCCCCCCGAATTTGCAGTAGGACGGGACGGGCGCCTTCCGTTATTGGGCCGTACAAGCAGCATTTTATTGTACAATAAGTGGATACATGTGGATTTGTATCAATTGGAGTGGTACCGCGAAATAAGCCTTTCGTCTCTATTTTTGAGATGGAGGGCTTTTGTTTTTAAAATTTTTTAAGTGGGGTGTGGGGATGAAAGAATTGATGAAGATTACGATGGGAGACTTACTTGACAAAGTGGCAGGGGAATATCCCGACCATGATGCCGTAGTATATGTCGACAGGCCTTTCAGAAAGACCTATTCCGAATTCAGGGCCTTATGTGACGTGGTTGCCAGGGGCTTCATGGCCATGGGGATCAAGAAGGGTGACCATGTGGCTATCTGGGCTACAAATTATCCCGAGTGGCTTCTGACGATGTTTGCAACGGCAAAGATCGGCGCGGTACTGGTTACGGTAAATACCAACTATAAAATATTTGAGGCCGAATACCTGTTAAGGCAGTCGGATTCAAACACCCTTGTACTCATTGAAGGCTTTAAAGACTGCAATTATGTGGACATTATAAATGAGCTGTGTCCGGATTTGAAGGACAGCAAACCGGGGGAACTCAAAAGCAAAGGCCTCCCCCGCCTTAAAAACGTAATTTATGTAGGGGATAAAAAGCATCCGGGAATGTTTAACTGGAATGAGCTTTACGAGCTTGCTTCACAGGTATCGGACCAGGAACTGGCGGAAAGACAGGCAGGCCTGGATATCCACGATGTCATCAACATGCAGTATACCTCGGGCACTACAGGCTTTCCCAAGGGAGTCATGCTTACCCACTACAACCTGGTGAATAACGGGATGAACATAGGCGACGGCATGAAATTTACCCATGAAGACAAACTGTGCATTCCTGTTCCGCTTTTCCACTGCTTTGGCTGCGTGCTTGGAGTTATGGCGAGTGTGACCCATGGGACCACCATGGTTCCCATCGAGTACTACCAGCCCCTTAAAGTAATGGAGGCCCTGCAAAAAGAAGAGTGTACGGCGGTTCACGGAGTACCCACCATGTTTATCGCAATGCTGGAACACCCGGATTTTGACAAATTCAGCTTTCCAAAGCTCAGGACCGGGATAATGGCCGGGTCTCCATGCCCTGTAAAAGTGATGAAGCAGGTGGTGGATGTGATGGGAATGAAGGATATTACCATCGTGTACGGGCAAACCGAGGCTTCACCGGGCTGTACCATGACAAAGGTGGACGACAGCCTCGAGCTGAGGGTATCTACGGTGGGAAGAAGCTTTCCCTTTGTGGAATGCAAGGTGGTGGACCCGGCAACCAACCTGGAGGTTCCTCACGGTGCTGCGGGTGAATTTGTAGCAAGGGGCTACAATGTCATGAAAGGGTATTACAAAATGCCCGAAGCCACGGCCCAAGCCATTGACCCGGAGGGCTGGCTGCATACCGGAGACCTGGCGACCATGGATGAAAACGGATATTTCAAGATTACGGGAAGAATTAAAGACATGATCATCCGGGGCGGAGAGAATATTTATCCCAAGGAAATCGAAGAGTTTATCTACACCCATCCCCTGGTCAAGGATGTACAGGTCATCGGGGTTCCAAGCAAGCAATACGGAGAGGAGGTCATGGCCTGCGTCGTACTCCGTGAAGGCGCTGAACTGACGGAGGAGGAATTGAAGGCATTTGTGCGGGGACACATGGCGAGGCACAAAACTCCGAAATATGTGAAATTCGTGGAAAGCTTCCCCATGACGGCAAGCGGAAAGATTCAAAAATTCAAGCTCAGGGAAATGGCGGTGGAAGAGCTGGGGCTCCAGGATGCCGCAGCCATCGAAACGGCATAGGCGGAAATGGCCGGATAATCTTCCGGTCTGTGCAGGAAATAAAATTTAAATGGTAGAAATTGGTTGAAACTCGCCGGAATATTTGTTATAATGAGCGAGGCTACCAGTTATATATTAAGCTGCTGCTGGAGCTCAGCGAATTTCATACCCGGCTTCATTGTTATCATGGAATTTATTTTGTTGCCGGGTATATAATGAGCGAGGCTACCAGTTATGCATTAAAATGAGATTATTTTATTCCGTCGCCGGGTATATAATCAGCAAAGCCATTAACTTAGAGTGGGGGATAAGTATGTCGCGTCAGGTCAACCAATACGAAAAAATATTTTTTGATGTAATAAAGGATTATAACCAGAGGTTTTATTATGAAGGGATTTTCAAAGTGTTTGAGGAGGAAGATTTTAAAATAAAGCTTGAAAAGCCGAAGGAAGAAATGGTGGGACATGCTTATGTAACTACCTCCAACGGCAGTAAAATCGATTATGAGATAAGATACAACAGGATAACCAACCTGAGTGAGGGCTATACCCTATTTGTTCCCAGCATTCAGGCAGGCTGACAAACCTTTTGACAAATCCAGATTGTTCTAGTAATATAATCTTATAAAATTTAATGCAAATGGTGTGGTAAATAGGATGGAGCTTTAAATTCATATTTATCACATTTTATTTTTTAACTCAAACAGCTGATTTTACACATCTTAGAACGCCTGGGCCATTCAATAACCACGAATCCGGGGAGATGAAACACAATAATGGATTTTTTAAAAGAGCTTAAGAACAGAATACTGATATACGACGGTTCAAAAGGGTATTTGCTGCAAAAGATGGGCCTCAAGGGCGGAGAATGTCCCGAGCTCTGGAATGTCACCCACCGGGAGGAAGTAAAAAAAATCTATTCGGAATACAAAGCTGCCGGAGCGGATGTAATCCAGACAAACACCTTTCAGGGAAATCGGATCAAGCTTGAGGAGTATTCCCTTGGCGACAGGACCTATGAGTTGAATTATGAGGCAGCAAGGCTGGCGAGAGAGGTCATGGGCAAGGATGGCTTTGTAGCGGCATCCATTGGACCTATTGGGATGCTGTTTGAGCCTTCGGGAGAGCTGACCTTTGAAAAGGCCTACGAAACCTTTAAAGAACAGGTAAAAGCCCTGGCAGACGGCGGAGTGGACATCATAAACTTTGAAACCTTTACAGACCTTGCGGAAATGAGGGCGGCTTTGCTGGCGGCAAAAGAGACGGTAAACCTTCCTGTCATATGTTCCATATCCTTTGAGGCCAACGGAAGGACGCTGATGGGTTCCGATCCCTATACGGCGGCGGTGGTATTGAAGTCCCTGGGGGCCGATATGATCGGCGCCAATTGCTCTTTAGGCCCTGAACATATCACCGGGATCGTAGAAAAACTGAACGAGCCGGGAGGCATATTCCTGAGTGTAAAGCCCAATGCCGGATTGCCGGAAATGGTGGAGGGGGAAGTGCGGTACAATACCGATGCCCAAACCTTTGCCGGCCTGACAAAGGAATTTGTGAACCACGGGGCAAGGCTGATAGGGGGTTGCTGCGGCACCACACCCGATTACATAAAGGCGGTCAGGGACATTCTCCAAAACCATAAGCCTTCCGGCATGGTTAAAAAATACGGACAGTTGATTTCTTCAGGCGTTAAGACCCTCCATATAGAAACGGTGGACGCCTTGAACAACGGAGCCATGGATGCGGGAAAAGACAAGGAGCTTTTGGAGAATTTGAGAAGCGGCAATATGGACAGTATCGTGGACCTGGCCATCGACATTTCCGGTGAGGACTATGAGGCGGTTTACATCAATGTGGACAAAGCAGAGAAGGGACAGCACCTGCTGGCGGAGGTTGTAAATACGGCACAGGCCTATCTGAAGATTCCATTTATCCTTGAGACGGAAAGCAGTGAAGCCCTGGACAATGCCTTGAGGCTTTACAAGGGAAAGGCCGGAGTGATCGTGGAACGTTATCCCACATACATCATGGAAGAGCTTCTGAGGGTGGCTAAGAAATATGGAAGCACCGTTGTAGCGTCGAATATGCTGAAAAATCAATGAGGTCATACTTCTTTTTATCTGACCCACGGGGATACGGAGGGGGGATTCATCTGTGAAAATTCTGGCCATAAACGGAAGCCCAAATCGGGAAGGCGTAACTTCAAAGTTAATGGATATGGTGCTGGAGGCTTGCAAAAGCGCCGGGGCCCAGTGCGAGAAAGTGCACATTGAGGATTATTCCATCGAATGCTGCGTGAGCTGCAACGACTGCACCAGGGGTGTGGAGTGCCGGACCGATGACGACTATCTCCATTTAAAGGCGAAAATGCTTGATGCCGATGGAATCATTATCGGCAGTCCTTATTATAACGGGAAGCCTGTAGACAGCCTGAAGATTTTATTTGACAGACTGTCCATGTCGGCCGCCTCCCGCAAGGCCTTTCATAAAAAATGCCTCCTGGGGATATCCAACAGCGCCGTCAGCGATTCCAGGCCCATTGCGGAATACTGCGCAAGCCTTGGCGGAGCTGCCCTGCCGGGAGGGGCGGTAATTTCCGGGCTGGTCTTTGAATGCATTGTCACGGAGGACGGCGTCAGAGACATTGAAAATGAAATTTCCGTCCGAGAGAGGGTTCAAAGGGCGGCAAACAAATTCATTGCAGATATAGGGACAGAGACAAGTCATGTGTCCTTTGCAAACAGGATTAAAGGTATGTTTGCCATAAAAAATCTCAAGCCTCACTTTCACAAGCTGTTAAGAAGGAAGAAGCCGTAAATTTTTCTATGGGACCAATGGGTTATAACGGCGTTTGGCCGTGTCTCTGTAAAATCTCAGCAATGCTCCTGCCGTGGTCTTCTGCGCCAGCGGAAGACAGAATTTTGAAATGCTATAGTATCTTTTCTTGCTGTCCTCAATACTATTCAGCCTGCTGTAAATCTTGATCGCAACTCTGGCATTGCATTTAATGGCCTCATCGATGCTGTCCACATAATAGCCTCCCCGGTAGACGTAGAATTTCGGAGTGTACAGGTAGGTCCTTTTTATAAAGTTTTCAAACTGTCTGTGATTGCCCAGCAGCCTGATATTGGCGTGTTGGGGGATGGTCATGTCCTGTACCAGATGCACGGCCGCTCCCAGGTAAAACATGGAGGTCTCATTTTCTCCGGCGTGAAAGTATTCCAGAGCAGCAGCGTAGTATTCCCGGGCCAGAGTGAGGGCATTTTTGTTTCCATAAAGGCCTTTTCCGCTGGAAGGGTTGTAAAAGTGGCCGGAGCTTTTGAAGTCCTGGTCTGCCCATACTACGCCTTCATTCAGGTTTGCAGCATAATCCGAAAAAAAAGCGTGGGCGTCCAGGTGCCCGTCGTTTTTCAGTATTTCAAGGGCCTGAAAATTAATCATTTTATGTATCTGGCACTCCGTATGGATAACGGCTTTTTTGAATGGATTTACGAAAAGCTTTAAATACGTGAAAACCTTTCCATAGGTCTTTTCAACTCTTCGAATCATGTTCAACACCTCTCAGGCAGGATTTATATGTACGATAACATCCTTCACGTCCCTGAAGTTTTTAACCCTTTCCTTAATCCCTGCTGCAACACTGTGGCCTTCGTGTACCTTCATCCCACCCCAGACGGATACCTTTACGATGATGATGAAGCCTACCCCCACCGGTTTGGCTGTGACGCTGTCCACGTGGTCCACACCTTCCACGGACTTTATGGTGCTTATTACATCCTGCTTTAAAAGATTGTCGATGGTGGTGTCCATTAAAACATAGTAGGAGCTTAAAAATATGCGTACCCCTGTAAAGGCAATCCACAAGGCGATTCCTATTCCAACGGCCCCGTCGATCCAATAGATCCCTTTGGTTCCGCAGTAGACTCCGATGAGGGTGGAGGAGGTTACCAGCACGTCATTTCGGTGATCTTCCGAATTGGCCACGATGAGCAGATTGTTCTCTTTCGTGCCTGCTCTCCGGGTATAAATATAAAGGGCCAGCTTAAGCAGGATGGTTCCCACAGCAGTTCCCACAAGCCACCAGGAAAAATTGAAATACTCACGGTTGAGGATGGAGGAAAGAGCGCTTTTGAAAATTTGGAAAGCCACAAGTAAAAGAGAAAGACTGATGATCATGGAAAAAATGTACTCGGCTTTTCCATGACCATAGGGGTGGTTGGTGTCTTCCGGTTTGCTGGCGATCGTGTTGCCTATATAGGTCATAACTGACGCAAAAACATCCCCGGCACTGTTGAAGCCGTCGGCAATCATGGCCTGGCTCCGGCTTGCAAAGCCGACGGCCAGCTTTGAAACAAGGAGGAGCAGGTTGGCTGCGATTCCCATAAGGGCTATTTTTCTTGTCAGATTGAATCTGTCCAAATTTCATCACCCGTGAATCATGCTATCATACAAAGATAAGGGTTTCCGAAAACAAGGACAACTAAACCACAAAAAAGGTGGGAATTTATTCAAAACAACTTCTTATACAATTTGCAAGATGGCGCATTTGAGGTATTCCGTTTCCTCAGAAGCCAGCAGTATGGGATGGTCCTTGGCCTGTGACCGGTATTCCAGCAGCCGGACCTTCTTTTTTGCATCGATGGCGGCGTTGTAGACGATGTCCATAAACAGTTCGGGATCTACATGATGGGAACAGGAGCAGGTGACCAGGAAACCTCCGCTTTCGATAATTTTCATTGCCCGGAGGTTGATTTCCTTATAGCCCCTTACTGCACCCTCCACAGCACTTTTGGTTTTGGTAAAGGCCGGCGGGTCAAGAATTACAACATCAAATTTTTCTCCGCTGTCGTAGAATTCACGGAGCTTGTCAAAGGTGTTTGCGGTTTCAAACCGGCATATGTTTTCAAGCCCGTTGAGTTTGGCATTTTGTGAGGCACATTCCACGGCGTGCTCCGAAATGTCGATTCCCAAAACCTGATGGGCGCCATAATATCCGGCGTGAAGGGCGAAGGAGCCCGTATGGCTGAAACAGTCCAGCACTTTGGAGCCCTTTACGAAAGGCTTGATGGCCGCGCGGTTTTCTTTCTGGTCCAGGAAAAACCCTGTCTTTTGCCCGTTTTCGATATCAACCAGAAATTTCACACCGTTTTCGGACATTTCAACCCGGGTATCGAAATTTCCTTTCAGGTATCCTTTCCGCTGTTCCAGACCTTCCAACTGGCGGACGGGAACATCATTTCTTTCAAATATTCCTTCGGGTTTGATCACGGCATCGAGAATATCCACAACCTGGTCCTTCAGTTTGTCCATACCCAGAGCAAGGGTCTGGACCACCAGATACCCGGCGAATTTATCCACGATAAGTGCGGGAAGGAAATCCGACTCGGCGAAGACGGCACGGCAGCTGTTGATATCGGCAATCTTTTTCCTGTAATCCCAGGCTGCCGAGATGCGTTTATAAAGGAAGTCCCCGTTGATTTCTTCCTGTTCGTAGGTGAGCACCCGGATGGCAATCTGCGACAGGGGATTCATATAGCCCCTGCCAAGGAATTTGTTCCTGCTGCTGTAGATATCGACGATATCTCCCGGGTGAAAGCTTCCCTGGACCTCGCTTATATCGCTTTTGAATATCCAGGGGTGGCCGTATTCCACTCTTTTTTCCTTACCTTTTACAAGTACGGCTTTTGCCATAGGGTCAAACATTCCTTTCTAAATCTAATGGTTATCTTTCTTTTTGAGGGGGAGCTTGTTCCCGTTTTTGTCCACAACCACGACGGAGTTCAAAGTAGCTTGCAGGTCATTTCTGAAAGCCTTTATATATTCCTGCCTCAATGCAAGCTGCTCGGACTTTTCTTCCGGTGTGAGGCCCACGGTTTTGGCCTTTCTGGCCAGCTCGTTTATTCTCTGTATCTTTGAAGCATCCACTGTATCACATCCTTCATGGGTATTATAATGTATTTTTCGGAATGTGAAAAGCCGGATATTTACTTGGCAGCCTTATAATTTGCAAATTTCGACAATATTATTAAAACATGCTATAATGATAGAGCATATTGCCAATTATATATTGATTTTCGTGGAGAAGCATATGTTAAATTTTATCGCCGAAATAATTGCAGGGATGGCGGAAGG
>JAFADI010000148.1 GCA_023424965.1 Bacillota bacterium | reverse complement strand
ATGGTATTGTCTTCGGTTCCGGCAACGGTTGGTTTTGCTGCCAATCAGCAGTTTACCGTGGACCTGGCCGCAAGCACAGGTGCATTAAAATACGGAGCGGTGGGTGCGCTTTACGGATTGGGGGATGAAGGCATACCCTCCGCCAACATGCTGGCACCGCTGAAAATGCAGGTTTTCAACCAGAAGCCGCCGGATGGCCTGCAGCATCCCAACGGAGATGTGCTGAAGGTTGCACCCCAGTTCTTCAATAACGGGGGAAAGGAAATCCAGATCAACATCCAGGACATGTATCAGCAGTGGCCCTATGACAACAAAGGCATAAACGATTACCTTGCCAAAGTGGACGCGGCAGTTGCCAAGGTAAAGGCCAGCGCATATTACGGCAAAATCGTATATGTGCCCTTCAACGAACCGGACTGGATCTGGTACAACGTGAGCGATAAGAAGCAAACCATGTTCAATGACTGGAAGACTGTTTACAACAGGATCCGTTCCCAGGATACCGTTTCGAAGATTGCAGGCCCCAACCTTTCGTACTATGACAATACCTTTTACGGCGATTTTCTGACCTTCTGCAAAAGCAACAGCTGCCTGCCGGATATTATCACCTGGCATGAGCTGAACGGCAGCTTCCATGCCGATTGGAACACGCATCTCACCCAGTACAGGGCCCTGGAGACCAGCCGCAGCATTTCGGCAAGGCCCATAAGCATCAATGAATACCTTGAAACCAGTTCGGATCTGGGCAACCCCGGATCCATCGTACGGTACATGGCCAAATTCGAAAAGGACAAGGTTGACGGCTGTACGGCCTACTGGACCTCAGCCGGTGCAATGAACGACTGTGTGACCCAGAACAACAAGGCTACCGGGGGCTGGTGGCTTTACAAGTGGTACAGCGATATGACGGGAAACACCGTGTCTGTGACGCCTCCAAACTGGAATGCAAAAGGCCTGCAGGGACTGGCGGCCGTTGACAGCACGAGAAAGCAGGCCCGCGTGATTTTTGGAGGTTCTGCCAGCAGTACGGATGTTATCGTTAAAGGCTTCGGATCACATACATACTTTGGAAGCACGGTACATGTGACAATATGGAGTATCGCCAGTTCCGGGAGAACTTCGGCGGGCGATATGAATCCCTCAAGCGGACCTGCTTTCAAGCAGGAAGGGGACTATACCGTTTCAAACGGCCAGATTACCGTTCCTGTGACGGGTATGAATGCCACCTCCGCCTACCTGATGATTGTAACACCGGATAAGGATTTGTCCGCTGCAAGTACATCTGGAAGGTATGAGGCCGAATATGCCAATCTTTCAGGCAGTGCCACCGTCACCTACGGAAGCAACACAGGCTATTCAGGCACCAGCTTTGTGGAAGGCTACGGCGCTTCCAGCAATGCCAGCACCAATTTCGTCGTGACCGCCGCAAACGACGGCTACTACAATGTTACACTCAGATATTCCGCAGGACCCTTTACCGGAGCTCCCACTGCAAGAAACCTGAGGTTGGTCATAAACGGCGGCTTGACCAGGACCGTGGCCTGCACCCAGACAGCGGACTGGAATACCTGGGCCAGCGTAACAACAAAGGTATTCCTGCAGGCAGGTATCAACCGCCTCTCATACCAGGCCTATACTTCGGATGAATCCGATTGCGTCAACATAGACTACATCGACGTGGCTTCCACCACTGGCACGATTACAGCCTATGAAGCGGAAGCCAGCGCAAACACACTGGCGGGTACCGCCGTAAGGACAAGCAATTCAGCCGCATCGGGAGGACAGTTTGTAGGCTACCTGGGCGGAGGCTCGGCAAACACACTTACGATCAATAATGTCAATGCATCCGCTGCCGGCACCTATCGCCTGATTATACAATACGCCAATGGGGAACTGGGTTCGGGGGCCTCCAACTACAACTCCAACGTTGTTGACAGGTATGCCGACATCAGTGTAAACGGGGGAACCTCACAGAGGCTGTATTTCAGGAATACCTTCGGGTGGTCGACTTTCCGCACAACCATGTGCGATGTCACTTTGAATGCAGGCAATAACACCATCAAGTTTTCCAACAGCAGCTCAGGCTTCTGCCCGGATATAGACAAGATATCCATTGCGGCACCCTGAGGAGTTTGAGCATAAAACGACCATATCGGAAATCAATGGGCTTAAGGAATAAGGTTGAGTAATATCCGGACGTAAAGCTTAATAATATTGATGTATATATATTCGTGGGGAAATGACATGCTTTTTAAAGGACCGGATTCGAATATCGTATACAGAAACAGAAATTTTCTGGTTTTTTTAAGCAGCCAGTTGATTTCCGGCGTTGGTGATATTTTTCATTTTATGGCGGTTACGACCCTGATAATGAAAATTACAGGGTCCGGGCTGGCCACAGGCTTCAGCATCATATGCACCTCCATACCCGGCATATTTTTATCCCTGATCGCCGGAAGCTTCGGGGACCGCTTTCATTCGAGACACCTGCTGGCGGTGATGGATGTGTTGCGAGGGCTTGTGGCCTTTGCCTTTGTTTTCTGTAAAAGCCTGTGGCTTGCCTATCTGCTCATGGTCCTGCTGAGTTCTTTTGACACTTTTTACAGCCCCACCCGGAGCAAGCTGATCACCGGAATCCTGCGAAAGGAAGAGTATATTGTAGGGAACTCGGTGATGAGCGGGGCTTCCGGCATTGTATATGTTTTCGGCTCCGCACTGGCGGGAGCACTGGTGGAGCTGAAGGGCATGGAGGCCGCCTTTGCGTTGAATGCTCTTTCCTTCTTTGTTTCAGCGGTTTTAATCCTCAATATGAGTTTGCCGGGAAGAAAAAAGGCCCTTTCACCAGGTCCGAAAACGCGGGGGATTGTGCAAAGCATTTCAGGAGGTCTGAGATACAGCCTCAACGCTCCAGTCGTAAAAGAGGTAATCAGTGTTTCCGCAATTATCAGTATTTGCGCGGTTTCCGTCAATATTGCCTTCTATTCTTTCGCCTTCGACACCCTCGGGTTGGACAGCAAGGGATGGGGGCTGATCCTGTCGGTAATGTACGGGATGAACCTGACGGCAATGCTTATTTCGATGGCGTTTAAAAGGAGAATCTCCAAAGCCACCTTATTCTTTGTATATGTCCTGCTTTTGATCGTGGCGCTGGTCTGGTACGGCTACGGCTCCGTAATAGATTTAAAGGCCGTCTTGCTGCTGCAAATGTTTGAGGGCACGGCCCTGTGCCTGTGCGGCATCTATATGTACACAAAGCTGCAGGCCGTTGTAAAAAGAGAATATGTTTCAAGGGTTTTTGGGGTCAATGACCTGGTAACAAACGTGTCAAAGGTACTGGGGGTCATCTATACCTACGTGGTGCTCAAATTCTATTCTCCCATGTTTATCTTTATTCTAAGCTCTTTTCTTATGGGAGCCTTTTCACTCTACAAAATTTTCACCTCCGACCAACGGAAAATTACAAGAAGAAACAAGGATTGACAAAAAATGCTATTCAAAATATAATATTAGAGAGCGAGTGATTACTCCGGTCCTGGAATGAATATGGAGCAAGGGATGATACATCGAAAAGAAAGAGTTGTCATAACGGTTATCGACATATTGGACGAGCTGGGAATTCAAGGACTGTCCACCAGGGAGATCGCCAGGAGGCAGGGAATCTCCGAAGGGACTCTTTTCCGGCACTTCAAGAACAAAAATGAAATCATACTGGCCGTACTTGAACACTTTTCCAAATTTGACCGTGATATTATACAATCCATAAAGCTGATGCAGTTGATGCCGAGAAAAGCGATAACCTATTTTATCAATGCCTATTCGGAATATTATGAAAACTACCCGGCCATCACTTCCGTAACACAGGTGCTGGATGAATTGGCCAGAGATTCCGAGCTGGGAGGGAAAGTCAAAAGCATTTTCAATTGCCGCAGGGATTTTATAAGGGATATGGTTGTTGAAGGGCAGAGGGTGAAGGAATTCCGTGGGGATTTTGACAGTGAGAGCCTTGCGGATGTCATCTCGGGGATAAGCACTTCCATATGCTTCCGGTGGAGGATGTGCGGTTTGGGTTTCCCGCTAAAGGAAAGGATTTTATCAACTCTTGACATGATTCTGGATTCCTTCTCAAAATAAATGAGCTCGATATTTTCATTATACAGTATATTTACATAACAAGTTTTATAGCTAGGGGGCCATTCATATGTCCGGGCGTTATTCCAATGAGCCAATGCTCGAAATGTTCATTTTTGAGACTTCCCAACTTCTGGAGCAATTGGAGCAGCTCATCCTGAGCAGCGAAAAATCCAGTTGTTTCACACAGGCAGCCATCGGCGAAATTTTCAGGATTATGCATACCATCAAAGGTTCTTCTGCAATGATGCGCTTCAACAACATTTCCAGTCTGTCTCATTCCATTGAAGACCTGTTTTTCTTCTTACGGGAGGATAAGCCCGGAAATGTGGATTGTTCAAGAATTTCCGACCTGGTTTTTGAAGGCCTGGATTTTGTCAAGGTTGAACTGGAAAAAATCAAGAACGGTGACAGCGCAGACGGTGATGCCCTGGAACTCATCGAGAATATAAAAAGCTGCCTGGGTGCGTTGAAGCTGACAAACAGGACTTCCGGAACTCCGGACTTCCAGGGGGACAGCGACCGGAAAGCCTTTCTTTCTCCTTATACCGCGGTGGATGGAAATGCATCCATGAATGGCGCAAGGACTTTCAAGGCGCTGCTCCGCTTCGAAGAAGGCTGCGAAATGGAGAATATCAGGGCCTATGCCGTTGTCCACAACCTTAAAGACATTGCGGAGGATATCGGTCATATACCGGAGGATATCATCAATGACCTTGCGGCGGAGGAGATCAGAAGAAGGGGCCTTACCCTGTTCATCCGGACGGACAGGACCTATGAGGAGGTACATCAGAACCTGATGCAGGCGGTTTTCCTGGAAAGATTGGAACTGGAAGAACAGGAGACCGAAAACGGGTCTGAAGGACTGCCGCGGAAGCAGCAGGACAGCGTTGAGGAAGAACCCGTTAAAATGCAGCTGCCGGGTGACAGGGCATACTCCCAGCAGAGTATTATCAGTGTGAATGTGGCAAAGCTGGACAAGCTCATGGACCTGGTGGGAGAGCTTGTCATATCGGAGGCGATGGTGACACAGAATCCGGACCTGAAAGGCCTCCACCTGGACAATTTTCAAAAGTCCGCCAGGCAGCTCAAAAAAATTACGGGAGAGCTGCAGGACATGGTCATGTCCATCCGCATGGTACCCATTGCACAGACCTTCCAGAAAGTGAACAGAATCATCCGGGACATGAGCAAAAAACTCAACAAGGAAGTACAGCTGCAAATTCAGGGGGAGGAAACGGAGGTCGACAAGAATATTGTTGAACACATTTCCGACCCGCTGATGCACATTATCCGCAACTCCATCGACCATGGAATCGAGGACCCGGAGGAACGGCTTGCCGCAGGAAAGCCCGAGACGGGTACGGTGATGCTGGAGGCCAGGAATTCGGGAAACGACGTTCTGGTGACCGTGAGGGATGACGGCAGGGGACTGGACAAGGGTAAAATCCTCAAAACGGCAAAGGACAACGCCCTGCTTCACAAAGCCGAGGGTGAATTTACGGATAAGGAAATCTATTCCCTCATTTTTCTCCCCGGGTTTTCCACAAAGGAAAACATCACGGAGTTTTCGGGCCGCGGGGTTGGCATGGATGTGGTTACAAAAAATATTCAGGCCGTCGGCGGTTCGGTCTCCGTGGACAGCAGCCCGGGAGAAGGTACCACCATAACCCTCAAGCTGCCCCTAACCCTGGCCATCATCGATGGCATGACGGTCAGGACGGGAAAGTCCAGGTATACCATACCCACCGCCTCCATCAAAGAATCTTTCAGGGCCGCTGAAAAAGATTTGATTACCGACCCGGACGGCAGGGAAATGATGATGGTACGGGGACAATGTTATCCTGTGATGCGGCTTCACAGGATATTCAACGTACAGTCGGCGGTCAGGGTCATGGAAGAGGGAATTATTGTAATGGTGGAAAGCGAAAGCAGAACCTTTTGCCTGTTTACCGACGAGCTGCTGGGGGAACAGCAGGTGGTGGTCAAACCTTTGCCCAATTACATAAGGAATACAAGGAAAATTAAAGGACTTTCGGGTTGTACTCTTTTAGGGGACGGAAGCATAAGCCTGATTTTGGACATTGCTGGTATTTCCCATTTCCTGTGAAATAATTGCGGTTTAAATCTTCTATTTGGAGAAAATAATGAAGAAAATTGAGCGGCTGCGGCAAATGTTATATGAAGCCATCGACAGGAATGACAATGAAGAAATCATCAAGCTGAGTGAAAGACTTGACCTTGAAATTCTTAAGTTCACCAGGAACCGCCTGGAGGTGAAAAAGGATTCGGGGGACAAGGACGAACCCGGCAGTCTGTGACGCGTGCCCTTGAGGGTATGCAGTCCGCAGCGCCAAGGAAGTGGAGTTGTACAAGAAAGAAAAGTGTGATTTAATATTTATTGACACTTAAATGCCGGGAATACCGGCTTAATGCACTGCGATCAAGGGGGGGAATGTATGAAAATTCTTATTGCAGAAGATGATTCTACCAGCAGGCAATTTTTATTTAAATTCCTGTCAAGGTATGGAGAATGTGATCTGGTTATCGACGGGCTTGAGGCTCTGGATGCATATCTGATGTCCTTTAAGGAGAATACGCCATATGATTTGATCTGTCTTGATATCATGATGCCGAAGGTGGATGGGGTAAAGGTGTTGAAGGCAATAAGGGATTTTGAAGCGCAGAAGGGGATTCCGCCGGAAAAAAGGACCAAGGTCTTTATCATCACGGCGTTGGCAGAGTCACAGTATGTGAGGAACGCCTTCGAGATAGGCTGTGAGGCATATGCGTCAAAGCCCATTGATATTGAGAAGCTGACGGACGCAATAAAAAAGCTTGGCCTGATTGCCTAGGTCCCGTATAAAAAATATGCTGTTGAAATAAAAGTATGAGATTAAAAGACATAATATGTGGTATTATACTAAGGTGTTTTTCTATTTTATCTTTTCTTTTATATGGGAGGTAGTCCGATGGCAAAAGAAATTTCAAGCTTGAAGGTGGAAGGCATGTCCTGCAGCCACTGTGAGAACGCCGTCAAGAAGTCCGTGGGGGCGTTGAACGGCGTTGAAGGCGTCATGGTGGATCTGGGTTCCAAAAAGGTTTCCGTGGAATATGACAGTGAAAAAGTATCTCTTCAGACCATCAAAGATACCATCGAAGACCAGGGCTATGATGTGAAATGAAAGTGAAAAGCCCCCTTTGTATTCATATTGTTGACATGGGAGTTCAAGCATAGTAATATAAGAATAATTTTTATATTTATGATTGCATAGGGGTGGTTTGGAATGCCAATAAAAGTTCGGGACGATCTTCCGGCAGTAGAGACCTTAAACAGTGAGAATATTTTTGTGATGCCTGAGAACAGGGCTTTTCATCAGGACATCCGTCCTTTGAAGATTGCCATTTTCAATCTCATGCCTACCAAAATCGTAACGGAAACCCAGATATTAAGACTGATAGGAAATTCACCGATCCAGGTAGATGTAGTCCTGCTGCATCCTCAGAGCTACACCTCCAGGAATACTCCTGAAGAGCACCTTATAAAATTCTACAGTTATTTCGACGAAGTCAGGGACCAGAAGTTCGACGGACTCATCATTACCGGTGCTCCTGTGGAGCAAATGACCTTTGAAGAGGTCAATTACTGGGAAGAACTGACCAAAGTCATGGACTGGAGTTTACATAATGTCTATTCCACCTTCCATATATGCTGGGGAGCTCAGGCTGGGCTTTATTACCACTATGGGGTGCCCAAGTATCCGCTGGAAGAGAAAATGTTCGGCGTTTTCCCCCACTCCATCAACAAGAAAAACGTCAAGCTGCTAAGGGGTTTTGACGATGTTTTCTATGTTCCCCAGTCCAGGCATACGGAGGTAAGGCGGGAGGATATTCTGAAGGTCCGGGAGCTGGAGCTGCTGGCCGAATCGGAGGAATCCGGCGTTTATATCGCATCTTCAGGGAATGGGAGGCAGATATTTGTAACGGGCCATTCGGAGTACGACCCGCTTACGTTGAAGGCCGAATACGACAGGGATGTGGGCAAGGGACTGGACATCAAGGTGCCGAAAAACTATTTTCCGGGAGATGATCCCGCAAAAACGCCGATGGTTTTATGGCGAGGGCACGCCAACCTGCTTTTTACAAACTGGCTCAACTATTACGTATACCAGGAGACGCCCTTCAATCTTTCAGACATTGGTTAAAAAACTATTGACTGGCGGCTGTAAATATTTTAAAATATTATATGAATTGAATATTGTCTGTTAATCTTCAGGGCAGGGAGTGTTTCCCGACCGGCGGTGTAGCCCGCGAACCAATAAAATGGTTGATCTGGTGTAATTCCAGAGCCGACAGTACAGTCTGGATGGAAGAAGGTTTTTATTTATGCATTTTAACGTGTGAATATAAAAAGTCCCTGAGGTTTTCAGGGACTTTTATTTTTTCTATATTATATGAATTAAAAGGAGAGTCAAAATTATGTCAGGATCAAAGCACACTTCCTTTATTGCAAGGATTGCAATTTTATCGGCGCTGGCGACGGTAATCATGTTTTTTGAGTTTCCGCTCCCACTTTTCCCGGTATTCCTGAAAATAGATTTCAGTGAAATACCCGCACTTTTGGCAGCGTTTGCCCTGGGGCCATGGAGCGCCGTAATGATCGAACTGATTAAAAATCTCATCCACTTACCCATGTCAAGTACCATGGGAATCGGAGAGGTGGCCAACTTCCTTGTGGGAAGCATCTTCGTCATACCCGTGGGACTCATTTACAAGAGGATGAAAAACAAGGGGGGAGCGGTTATCGCATTGGGTACAGGCATACTGTCCATGGCAGTGTTTGCATCCCTGCTCAATTATTTTGCCCTTATCCCTCTTTATGCAGCGGTGCTGAACTTTCCCGTCGATGCGGTTGTGGGCATGGGAACCCAGGCAAACGAAAACATCGTGGGGATAAAGTCACTGATTGCATTCGGAATACTGCCTTTCAACCTTATAAAAGGTGTGGTGGTGTCCCTGATTGTAACGCTTATGTATAAAAAGCTGTCGCCGTTGCTTCACACCGTCAGGAAATAAGCCGATTCATCCAGGTTTACGGTTCCACCCCTCTAAAAAGTTTGCCGGCTTTGTAGAATTTGTCTGACAACTCCCGGTTGCCCATGCCTTCATAGGCTTTTCCAAAAAGGAAATACAGCTCCGGGTTGTCAGGCTCTGACGACAGAGCCTTTTTCAACCGTGCAACAGCCTCGGCATATTCTCCCGCGGCAAGCAGCACATGGACAGTAGCCAGGTCGGGAGAAGCATTTTGTACCGGGCAGGTTTCCGGAGCGTTTGCCATATCCGCCAGAACAGATCTCACCTTATCGGAGGTAAAGGGTTTCTGCAGGTATGCCACCGCTCCCATTTTTGTACACTCAACGGCATTTTTTACGGTGGCGAAGGCGGTTATTACGACCACCGGGGTTGTTACTCCCCGGTCCCTTATCTGTTTTAACACTTCGGTACCGCTTATTTCCGGCATCTTGATGTCCAGGAAGATGAGGTCGAAGGCCTCCTGGGCCAGAAGTTCGAGGGCCTGCCTGCCGTCACTTGCCGACAGCACGGTGTAGCCTTCGATTTCAAGACAGGTGGTAAGCAGAACCCGGATATTTTTTGTGTCGTCTGCGATTAATGCTTTTTTCACAATGTCACCTCTTTCTCTAACTTAAGCTTTTGGGGCAGGGAGGGAAAATATAAAATTGCTGCCCTGGTTCGGGTGGCTTTCACACCATATACGGCCTCCGTGGGCGGTTATAATGTCCTTGACGATGGCAAGACCCAGACCGGTGCCCCGGACTTCAATTCCGTAGCCTTTGACCTGGACGAACTTGTCAAATATTTTCTCCAGGTATTCTTCCGGAATTCCCATTCCGGAGTCTTTCACGGAAACCAGTACCTCTCCGTCCCGCAAATAGGTCCTCACGGCGATTTGGTCCCCCGGCTTTGTATAATTCAGGGCATTGGTTATGAGGTTGTTTACCACCCAGGTAATCTTTTCACTGTCGGCTTTAACCTCCTGCAGCTGCTTTCTGGTCTCCAGCGACAGCTTTACACCGTTTTGCTCCGCTTTCTCATGCATGGGCTTCAGTGCGTCCTCTACCACTTCATTCAAATTGCAATTTTCAAACCGGTACAATTCCCTGCCGCTCTCGAGCCTTGACAGCTGCAGCAGGTTGTTCACAAGGGCCGCAAGCCTTTCGCCGTCCTCACCGATGGTATCGATGATCCTTTTCTGCCTTTCATCCAGGGAACCCAGGCCTCCGTCGGCCAGGAGACTGGCGCCCATCAGGATGGAGGTCAGCGGTGTTTTGAACTCATGGGATATGGTAGCGATAAAATCCGTCTTTATCTTGTCCAGCTGCTTTAACTGCGTCACATCATGAAGGACGATGACAAAGCCGGTGATGCGCCTGTCCGCATCCTCCCATATTTTTGTCACCATTACATTAAAGTACAGGTCCTGCTCCTGACCGCCAAAAACGATTATTTTTTCCTTGGAAGGCTCTTTATCCGTGACCACGCTGGAGATGTGGGAAATGAGTTCCCTGTTGTCTATGATTTCCGGCAGCCCATATTTTTTAACCTTTTTGTCGCTTATTCCGAAAAAACTTTCGCAGGCCCTGTTGATTAAAAGGATTTTGAAATTGATGTCAAGAATGATGAGGGGCTCGGACATGCTGCGGATGATTGCAAGAGAGGTGTTCCTTTCGGCTACCAGCTGTCCGAGGGTACTCTTTTCATAATCCCGGAGCCTGGAGAGCATTTTGTTGAATTCCGCTGCCAGCAGGCCTATTTCGTCCCTGGAAGCTATGGCGATTTCCTGGCCCAGCTCGCCCTTCCGGACTTCTTTGATGGAGCTTGCAAGCTTGTCCAGCCGTTTGAACAGCCTTGAGGAAAAATGCCTTGAGCCCCAGAAGCCGCCGATGGCGCCTACGGCGGAAATTAGCATTACCATATACATGGAATTTTGCGTCTCGCGGGCCGCATTGACCTTTCTTTCAAACATGGCTTTTTCGTTGAGCCTGGAGATTTCCAGAATTTCAGCTTTGATGTTTTTGAATACGGGAGTGATGCGTGTGTTGTAGAAGCTGACCGACTCCCGGGGATCAAATTCCGCACCTTTGCTCCGTAGCTCCTCAAAGAGGGAAAGGTACTGGTCATAATATCTTTTTATGTTCTCCACATGGCCTTTTTCTCCACGCTCGGTGATATTGTTGTGTTCGAATTCATACCAGGTTAAAAAGGCGTGCTGGTTTTCAGAAAAAATTTTCACCGCACTTTGCCGGTCCACATTGTTAAAAAGCAGCAGGGCGCTGTCCTGCTTTCCAAGTGCCTCCTGCATGTTGGCAAGGGCGTTGATGCTTGAGTAATTGTCGGTGATGAGCTTGTCTACGGATTTG
Organism: Bacillota bacterium; assembly: GCA_023424965.1. Classification (GTDB taxonomy): domain Bacteria; phylum Bacillota; class Clostridia; order Acetivibrionales; family JAFADI01; genus JAFADI01. The sequence continues at coordinate 5,824 of JAFADI010000148.1, read as the reverse complement.
CTGAGCCTGTATAGGTTTATTGTGGAGGCCAGTCCCACAATCACGATCATTACCACGAGACAGAGATAGATCAGGGCGATTTTCTGCTTCAGCGTCTTGAACATATGAACCTCCAAGGTTTCCCACATACCCGGTGAACCGTCCTGCCGGACGCACAAAACACAGGGAATTGCATTTTATGGATTAAATCAAATCCAGTGTATTCTTCCCCAAATAAAATGTCAAAAATCCATACCTACAGTAAAAAGGGAAAACACTAAAGCAGTCTACGGAAGTTAAAGATAATCCGTTTTAAACAGCGGCAATAGGCAGGATAATTTTTTATGCCAATTTCTCCTGCGTTTTGGTTTGCAAGACCGGGCGAGTATAATTAATTGAGTATTGCTAAACTCAGACATTCAGGGACAGTTAAAATACAACTTCCATTATAATTGTGCTACACCCTGTGTAGACTCCACGCAGGGCCCGCACAAAACTGGAAGTAATATTTTAAGTCCCTTTAGAGACAGGTGTTTTTCATGATAAAGAGAATAAAGAGGTTTTTAATAGGGAGGCCCCTGAAAAATGAGGCCATGGATGAAGAAAAATACGGAATTTTGTGGGGACTGCCGATTTTGGCCAGTGACGCCATATCCTCGGTGGCTTATGCAGGACAGGAAATCCTCCTGGCGCTGGTTCCCGTCATCGGTTTGCTGGCCTATGGGCAGCTTACCTATATATCCGCTGCAATCATAGGCTTGCTCATACTTTTGACGTTTTCCTACCGGCAGACGATCGAAAATTATCCCAATGGGGGAGGCGCTTATATTGTCGCCAAGGACAATATAGGCACAACCGCCGGGATAGCGGCAGGCGCGGCCCTGTCCATCGACTATGTGCTGACGGTGGCGGTCAGTATTTCCTCCGGTGTGGACGCCATTGCAACGGCTTTCCCGTTTTTTTCAGACCACAAGGTGATCCTGTGCATAGGGGTCATCCTTTTGATCATGGTGGGAAATCTCAGGGGTGTAAGGGAGTCTGCCAGGATATTCAGCATACCGGCCTACGCATTTATCATCGCCGTGCTCATCATGATGACTGCCGGATTTGTCCTGCGGTTTTGGGGGAACTACCCTGCTGTAAGCCATTCACCGCAGGTGGCGGAGGCGGCAGCCCCCATTACGCTTTTCCTGCTTTTGAAGGCATTCTCCAACGGCTGTTCCGCCCTTACAGGGATTGAGGCGGTCAGCAATGCGGTGCCGAATTTCAAGAAGCCCTCGGTAAAGCATGCCAAATCAGTTCTGCTGATACTTTCGGTGCTCGTTCTGGTGCTTTTTGGAGGAACCTCGGTGCTGGCCAATCTATACCAGGTGGAACCCAGTGAGCACAGCTCCGTTCTTGTGCAGATCGCCGCCGTCATCTTTGGAAACGGGAGCTTCATGGTGTACTATGTCATGGCTTCCACCTTTGTAATCCTTGTCATGGCGGCAAATACCGCCTATTCAGGCTTCCCACTGCTGGTATCGGTGATGGCCAAAGAGGGCTTTGTGCCAAGGCAGCTTAGTATGCGCGGCGACAGGCTGAGCTATTCAAACGGCATAATTCTGTTGTCTGTTTGTGCAATGCTGCTTGTTGTGGCGTTTAAAGCCACCGTTACCTCCCTCATTGGACTATATGCCATCGGAGTTTTTATCTCCTTTACCCTGTCCCAGTCAGGAATGTTTCTGCGGTGGACCAGGAAAAAGGGGACGCACTGGAAGGGAAAGGCGCTGCTCAATGGCTTCGGGGCTTCGGTAACGGCAGTGGTGGTGGTGATCATCGCCATTGTGAAGTTCAACCAGGGAGCATGGATTGTGGTATTCCTCATACCTATCATGACATTTTTGATGGTGAAGGTTAAGCGGCATTATACTGCCGTTTCCAGGCAGCTGCGCATCAAGCCGGAAGAGCTGGGGACCATCGACATGAGCCCCGGAAGCTACCGCAACAGGGTCATTGTGCCCATTGAAAGCGTAAATAAATCGAGTATCCGTGCTTTAAGGTATGCAAAGACCATCTCCGACAATGTAACCGCTTTCAATATATCCATTGATGAGGAAAGTGCAGGCAAGGTGCGCGAAAGGTATGCCATGCTGAATACCGATATACCCCTTGTGGTAAAGTATTCTCCTTTCAGAAAGGTAGTGGAGCCTTTGCTGAAATTCATCGAGTCGACGGAATATGATTACAACAAAGGGGATATGATCACCGTCATTCTGCCCCAGTTTTCGGTAAAGTCCTGGTGGCACAGGATTCTTCACAACCAGACAAGGGTTTTTGTAGAAAGGGAACTGCTGAAGCACAAGCACATTGTGGTGGCGGTCATGCCTCTGCAGTTGAAGAAGGATCAAGTGGCGCTGAAAAGCCCCAAATATGATTGATGGGGCACATTCTATTTAGCCGTCCACAGGGTTTTGGCGGAGGCAAGCTCCAGACTCTTATCTTCATTGAGGATGCTGTGGACGAAGCTTGCCATCCCTTTTTCTTCTGAGGAAAGCCTGCAAAGTGAATTTACGGTGCTGCCCAGGGTGGTTTCCTTCTTGTATTCAACCTCCAGGGATTGCAACCGGCAATTGTCGTACACGTCCTGGGGGACCTGTTCCAATGCCCATTCCACATACCTGCAGTTGTTGACATGTCCGTTGGTGTCGATGTCACTCCGCCTTACGGGAAAGCTTCCCGCCCCGTGGGAAGCGCCAACAGGTTCAATGGTGCCGAAGGGGTTATCGATGGCCTTCTCGGGGCTGATGCCGTATCTATCGCCAAACTCCAGGGGAATCCTTATGGGACGCTTTTTCTGGAAATTGATGAGGATCCACAGGGTGGAGGCCCGGACCAGGGTTCTACCCTCCGGATCCTTTATTTTAAACTCCCTGGTGGCGTAAAAACGCTCAAAGCTGGAGGGCCAGGTTATGACCGAAATGCGGTCGTGCCAGGAAGGCTGACTGTCGATTTCGATGCTCCAGCGGTTCAGCACCCATACCATATTGGCGGCTTCAAGCTCGTCGATTCCGAGGCCGACGGATTGGGAATGGGAGATGGCCGTTTCCTCCATCAGGCTGATCAGAGACAGGGGAGTGGCCTTTTTATTTTTATCGATCTGGTGGTAGTGGATTTCATACTCTTTGGTAAATTTGTCGGAATGCAACTTTATATGCTCCTCGCTATTTGAGTTTTGGCGTTTCTTCAGGTAAGGGCTCTTCCTTTTTCGGCTCTTTTGTTTCCTTTTCGATGTTTACACCCAGTACGTTCACGATAACTTCTACAACCTCAAGGCCGGTCATGCTTTCCACGGCATCCCGCACCCGCTCCTGTATGTTTTTGGCAACCTCGTGAATTTTGCTGCCGTATTCCACAATGATGGACAGTTCAATGGCGGCTTCCTTTTCGCCCACCTCCACCTTGACACCCTTTGCCAGATTCTTTCTGCCCAGCATGCTGGCGATGCCTTCTGCGATACCTCCGCTCATGGAAGTTACGTTTTCAACCTCCGAAGCGGCTATTCCGGCAATGGTAGCCACGACTTCATTTGCAATCCTCACTTTGTCCTCCCGGGTTTTCTTCGTGATTTCAGACATGATACAACCTCCTTATGGAAATAGAAAATACCTGTATATACAGCTCTGGAATAAAATGGACTTCTATTACAAAGTATACCACAGAATGGGAGGAATATAAACCTGGCAGTTCCTGTTTTCCATAGTAAAATGGTACCGGTCTTCCAAAGAAGGTGATGGCTGAATAAATTTAAAAAATAGAAAATTTTATTGAAGGAATAAAGTGGCAAGTGTAGAATTGTATATAGGGCATTCTTGTCGGTTTTGATGCTTTAAAGCATTCATAGATATTGTGAGGTGTTTTTCTTTGGCAATAATAGAAGTTGTAAAGTATAATGGCAATCCTGATGTATTTGCATGGAAATACCCGAGTGAAGAGCTTGGCACATGGACGCAGCTCATCGTAAACGAATCCCAGGAGGCGGTTCTGTATAAGGAGGGGCAGGTTCTGGACGTGTTCACCTCGGGAAGGCATACCCTGGAAACTGCCAATATACCGATTTTAAACAAGCTGATTAATCTTCCTTTCGGAGGCCGTTCGCCTTTTACTGCGGAAGTATGGTATGTAAACAAAGTCTGTTCTCTTGACGTCAAATGGGGAACGCCTACGCCGATACAATTGCAGGATCCGAAATACAAAGTGTTTGTCCCACTCCGCTCCTTCGGACAATTTGGGATCCAGATTGAAGATTCAACGGAATTTTTGATGAAGCTGGTGGGGACTCTTCCGGTATTTGATAAAAATAGTGTTCTCAAATATTTCAGAGGTTTGTACCTCACAAAGGTTAAAGATGCCATCTCCTCTTATCTTGTACATAAACAGGTAAGTGTGCTGGAGATAAATGCTTATCTGGAAGAATTGTCGGACCATTTGCAGAAGAAGATGGTCCCCTTGATGGCCGAATACGGCATCAAGCTGTTGAATTTCTATGTAAATGACATCAACGTGCCTGAAGACGACCCTGCCGTGGTCAAACTCAAGCAAGCCCTTGCAAAGCGCGCAGAAATGGACATTGTGGGCTATAACTATGTCCAGGAGCGCTCCTTCGATACCCTGGAGGGAGCTGCGACAAACCCGGGAACCGTCCAGGCAGGTTTAATGGAAGCCGGATTGGGTCTGGGTATTGGCGGGGGCATCGGTGGAGTCATAGGCTCACAGTTTGGCGGGCTGGCCCAGAATATCAATGTAGCGGCCCAGGGGAAAAATTGTCCGGGCTGCAATGCCCTTATCGACAAGGAGAAGAGATTCTGCGGTGAATGCGGTTTCGATACGCAGGGAAAGAAGACGGAGGACGAGGAAAGCGTGGTTTGCAGCGGCTGCGGCGCTGCTTACGGCGAGAGCACCAAGTTCTGTGCAGAATGCGGAAAACCATACATTCCCTGCCCCAGGTGCAAGGCCGACCTGAAACAGGGGGCCGGGGAGTGCGGGAAATGCGGGAATGTCCTGCCGAAGCCATGCCCCGGTTGCGGTGCTTCTGTAGACCCGGTTGCAAAATTCTGTATGGAATGCGGGATGGCGTTGATAAAGAAGTGTTCAAACTGTAATACCGAGATAAAGGGTACACCGAAGTTCTGCCCGGAATGCGGGGGAAAGCTGTAGGCCCACGAGCGGCATGATCTATATTTTTTCATATTGAAGAGGGGTGGTTCTGGATGGAAAATCAACATTCATCAGGTTCAAAAGTAGGTCTCAGCACGTTTTTAGGGAAATTGTCAAGTATATTCGGTTATTGTATGGCTGCCTTTTTCGGCTTGATGATGATCGTAGGCATATTCAGCGCAGTGCCTGACAGGGCGGGGATGATAGTAACCGCACTCTTTGGTATTGCTATCGGCGTTTCATTTATCGTTCATGGGTGGAGGGCAAAAGGGCAAATAAGTAGGTTCAAAAAATATGTAAGCATACTTTCCGGGCAAAATGAGACCAATATTGACAATATGGCCGCTGCTACCTCCCAGTCCGTGGACTTTGTAAAAAATGACCTTCAAAAAATGATGAATAAAAAGTTCTTTGTGGATGCATACATTGATGAGGCAGCCAATGAAATTGTGCTTGTGAAGAAAGAGAACAGTGTGGTTTATAATGCCAATGCCGTGGGCGGCGATGGAGCGGAAACCGTTGCGGTGGCCTGCAAAGGCTGCGGGGCCAACAACAGAGTTGTCAAAGGCTCCGTTACGGAGTGTGAGTTCTGCGGTTCGCCGGTAAGTGCCGGTTAACCGGGATAATAATTATGTGTGAGATCAAGAGG
>JAFADI010000134.1 GCA_023424965.1 Bacillota bacterium | reverse complement strand
TCCAGCGTCCAGTAGCCGCAAAAGCCCACATCTCCGAATCCGGCGGTCACATGAACATAGAGTCCCAGTCTCCCGACGGAAGAACGCCCCTCGAGCATGGGCACATACCTGTCGGTCCCCGTATACTCCAGGGTTCTTCCCAGGTACAGCCTCCCCGGTTCAAGGACAAGTCCCTCCTCCGGAATAATGAGGCTTTTGGTCCTGTTGGGCTTTTTCATGTCGAGAACGGTATCTTCATAGACCAGCATCTCATTGTGCAGCCTCAGGTTATAGCTGTTGGGATTGAGGTATTTGTCATCATAGGGCTCGATGATGATCTCACTGCCAAGCCGCTTTTTTATTTCAAGACCTGAAAGTATCAATTAAACCGCCTCCATTAACAAAGTCCCGTGACAATTTGGGTACTGTGCCACCTTCTTTGCCACCTATATCCAATGATTATAACATTCGGTTGATATTTTTCAATCCTCCCCGGGACCCTGGCCTTCGTTTCAAATGCTTTCTCCGATCAGCTTGAGATGAGTCACCAGGCCAAGGTGGTTTCTATCAAGCGCAAGTGCCTTTTCCAGTTCTTCTTTTGCTTCGGCCGGCCTGCCTTTTCCAATGTACCCCAGTCCCATGAGATAACGGCAATGGATCTCATTCTTCCTGTTCAGGTCTTCGTCGAATATGAGAAAATCCGGCAAGGAAACGGCAAAATAGTCGATGGTGACATTATCAAACAGGTGTTTTTCACCATAATCGATTAGCTTATTGAACTTGCTCCGGGCCTTTTCTTCTTCTCCCAGCTTGAGCAGGGCTACACCCTGATAGAAAATCATTTCGGGTGGCTGGTCGTTGTAGAACATGGCACTGGTGGGTTCATCAAGCCCCACCGAGGCTTTGGTGAAGTATTCTTTTGCCGTATCCTCATCCCCCATCTCCTGGCAAGCACGGCCCAGGTAGTAGTTGAGGCTGTTTTCCTGGGCACCGTGGAGCTTCCCTTCCCCAAGATTGTGGGGATAGCTTTCCGCACGCTTCAGGGTTTCTATTGCTTCACGGTATTTTTTGTTTGCCAGGAGCTTCCTGCCCATTTCGATGGTTGCGTGTACATACTGGGTGGTAATTTTGCCTTCTCCGCCTTCCCATGGGTGAAACCTTCTCCCCATCATCAGCTCATAGGCCCTTTCAAACTGCCCGTCGATATTCAGCAGTGTAATATATTCCACATACAGATCGTCTCTGGCTTCAATAAGGCTCCTATACTTTTCATAATTCGCGAGTCTGACCGAAGGAGATATCCCGATTTTCTTATACAGTTGATCCAGTTCAAGGAATATCCTTGCGTCCTTCGTATTGAGGCTGAAGGCCTTTTCCATTGCTTCCCTGGCCTTAACAGGGCTGTTCCGTTTATTGTAATATGCAAGAGAAAGATTTCTATGCACAACCGGATAGGCCGGATCCAGCTCCCTGGATTTTTCCCAGCAAGCCACCGCCTCATCAAATTGCTTCTTGTCATACCACAGGTTCCCCAGATAGTAGAAAGCTTTGGAATCCGACGGATTCAGCTGTTGCACACTCTTCAAAACCAGGATGTCCTCCAGTCTGTTGGGGAAGCAGTAGTCCGGGCAAGCTTCCGCACCTTTCTGATAGAATTGGAGGGCCTTTTCCTTCTCTCGTGCATGGAGGCTGTACCAGCCCAGGTAGTAGAATAGCATGGGACTTGTTTTGGAATCTTCACTTTCTGCCGAAAGCCTGCACAACACCTCTATGGCTTCGGCATACATGCCGGCTTCGGCATACTCAAGAGACAGTTCCAGGTAATTCTTAACGTCCCCGCGCATCAGTTTTTTCAGCTCAATTAAATGTTTTTCCGCCGCTTCAATATGTCCTGTTTCTTTCGATATCAGGTAAAGCTCATTTCTTGAAGCAAAGTCGGTTATATCAATTTCAACGGTTTCCAAAGCAAACCGCTGTGCGGCTTCATACCCATTAAGCTTCCTCAGGATAGCCGTCTTAAGGTTTCTTGCCAGATAGTTGTGATAGTTGCGTACCAGTGATTTCTCCGTATGCTCCAGGGCCAACGTGAATTCACCCTTTTTTGCCGCGATTCTTGCGGCAGCGAAGTGTGCACAATCCTGCATTGCAACATTCCAGCAAGCTTTGTAAAAAGAGTCATAGGCTTCGTCCAATCTCCCCTGCATTTTCAGGGAGAGCCCAAGATTATAGGAAGGTTCACCATCATACGGGTTTGTGTTATATCTTGTGGCAGTCTTTACGGCCGCCCGGAAATACTTTTCGCTCTCTTTGAACCGGCCTCTTCGAAAGAGCAGCAGCCCATATGCATTGTTAAGCCTTATGTCGCCCGGATCTCTTTTTAGCCCCTCAAGGTAGTATTTCTCCGGCTCATATGTGGCATGCCTGTATTGTTCAAGATGAAGTCCGGCAAGGTACAGCGCTTCATTATTCGTTACTTCGCAAGGCTCCGGAATTGTTTTTGCAGGCTCCGGCATCCGCTCATGCTTCTTTTCCGGCGGCTTATACGATAGAATTTCTCTTCCTGTGCCGTCCTTTACCATAAGCAAAAGGTCGGTCTCATTTTCCCCGTCTTCCAGCAGGCATTCTTCTTTAAAGGTAACAACGGGAGAAATTACTGCTGTTTGCCTTATGTATGTTTTGTTTCTTCCCTTAAGCTCAATTTCGGCATTTTGATATTCGGAGGTGGCATAAACCGCAACCTTCGCTTTCCCATCAACAACCTCAAGATTTACTGCCGCTTCAACGGACGCGTTCTTTACAACACCCGCATCCTTGTATGGCATGAAATACTGGGTAAATGTCTTTTCTTCATAGGGATTGAGCCATGAAAAGTCCGGTTGGTTGTCGGTAAAGACTCCTGTCATCAGCTCAATGTATGGCCCATCCTCATCCGTCAGGTTTCTGTCCCACGCCTGCCCAAAATCACCGCAGCCCCAGGTCCACTGCTTTTTACCCGGAGATATGTGATGATCTGCCACATGCAGGAGTCCGGCCTGCTTTTTATGGTCATATCCACCCACAAAGTTGAAATCGGAACGGTATGCCATATAAGACGTGGGTACGGGAATATTTTTATATCTTGAAATATCCACCCCGGCGGAATAGTCCATCTTATAGTATGTGCCGGTGGCTATGGGGAATTTGGATACATCCCTCTTGCCATGGTCAAAAACCGCATGGACGTCCGGTGGAAATACCGACTGTGTATGGTCATTTACTGCTACTGCGGGATTTGCCCACCACAAGAAGGTCTGAGGCTCACTGGTCCTGTTGTAGAGCTGGGCCTTTATCTCAAGGTACGCCTTGCCGGGGTACAGGGTAAAGCCTGCCATCCCCTTTGTGCCGTACATCCGGTCGATTTCGCTGATCCACACCGTCTTGCTTCCATCTTCGTTTTCCTGCAATGTATATTCTACCGGCGAGAAAGTACTTGGCCTGTGATGCTGCGGCCAGTTGAATTCGATACCGCCGGATATCCATGGGCCCGCAAGTCCCACCAACGCCGGTTTTATTACCTTGTTGTAATATACAAAATCGTAATTGTTTGTCTTGTCCAATGCTCTCTGGATTCTTCCTCCCAGCTCAGGTATAATCCATATTTGCAGATACTGGTTTTCCAAAAACACCAGCCTGTATTTCCGCATTACCTTTTCGTCATAAATCTTATCGATTACCGGCAGGGGATAGACCTTACCCGAGCTCCCTTGGTATACTCTTTTTTCCAGAAACATGGGATTTCTATCCGGCTCGCCAACGGGATAAGTCGGTATTTCAACATCCTCTTCCCACATCCGTACCTCATTGCCTGTTTCCAACATCCTGATTGCCCCTTTCCATATTAAACTTTCATGCTATGCCGGCTTTTACAAACTGTGATTGCGGTATAACCCTTGAACAATATTCCTTATTAAATTCATTCTAGTTCAGCCAATTGCCATTTGAAATAGACGAAAAAACGGATAGGATGGATTATATTACGGTTTTTACAATTGATTCCCGTTTGCTTTTATTATATAATTCAGTTATGGATTTGATAAAGAAACCAGAAGGCTTCAAAGGTGAAAAAATTATAGTCCTGCCGCGCATTTTCCTGCAGGAAGCCTCACTTCACCCATTGGTCAGACCTGTCTATCCCACGGACATCGGGTTCTTTCCCGATGCTGAATATCACTATAGGGAGCGTCCTGACGGCAGTGAGCAAAATGTACTAATTTACTGTACAAAAGGTGAAGGGTTTGTTGAAGCCGAGGGAAAAAAAAGAATCATAAGGCAGAATACCCTTTTGATGATTCCCAGGGGAATTCCTCATACATACGGCTCTTGCGGGAAAAAACCGTGGACCATCTTTTGGGTGCATTTCCTTGGCTCCAATGCGGAAGACTACTTTATTCCCCACGGCCGGGGTTTTTCCGTCCTGCCGGTTCCCATTGAAAAGCATTCCATGGCGAGGTCACTTTTCATTGATATCCTTGAATGCCTGGAAAAAGGCTATACACAGGAGACGATGGTATACATCTCGCAGGTCCTGGCCCACCTTTTGGGGAGCATGTTTTTCATGACTTATGGCTATAAAATGGGCCTTAAAGAGGAGAACAGCCGAATTGAAGAATCCATTCACTTTATGTCAAAGAATCTTGCTCTGCCGTTATCCCTGAAAGAACTGGCAGTACAGGCGAATTTGTCTCCAACGCACTACAGCTGCCTTTTTAAAAAGAGGACCGGCTTTTCACCGATTGATTATTTTATAAGGCTGAAAATTCAGAAAGCCTGCCAGTACCTGGACATGACCGCTTTAAAAGTGAATGTAATCGCCAAAAAATTAGGCTTCCAGGATCCTTACTACTTTTCACGCACCTTCAGCAAAATCATGCAGCTGTCGCCTTCCGGCTACAGAGACATTAAAAAAGGGTAGAACGAGGATGTCTCCAAGCCATCCTCGTCATTAAATATTGTTGTGTTTACTTCACATTTATATAATCCAACTCAGCATAATTGGTGCCTTTGGAAAACTTTATTGTGTTGCTTCCGGCATTCAGGTTGACCGTTACCGTTACAGTTTTGCGGGTTCCTTCATTCGGGCAGGCGCCAATCCAACCTCCCGTCGGTCCATAGGTGACTGTTGTGGCTGTGCCTCCGTTGATGGACAGGCTATGTGTTGAGTTCGCAGTTCCACCGTTGCCATATCCGATTTCCATCGTATAGGATTTTGTAGTAGGCACATTTACCGTAAACTGCACGTAACTTGAAGTATCATCGATGGTTCCTACATAATAATCCGATGATGCATAGCCGCCGGGATAGACTTTCGCCAAACCGCCAAGAGCCGCTTTTTCCGCCTCGGCCCTGAGTTCAAAGGGTGAAGGTACGGCAGTCAGCTGGATATAATCCATTTCCGCATAGTTGGTTCCTTTGGTAAGTTTTATGGTGTTGCTTCCCGCATTAAGATTCACTGTTGCCTGTACTTGGCCCAGGTTACCGGTTGACAGCCAGCCTCCTGTTACAGGATAAGTAACTGTTGTAGCGGCTCCGCCATTGACAGACAAGCTATTGGTGGAGGCTGCCGTACCGCCGTTGGCATATCCGATTTCCAATGTATAACTGCCTGCTGTTGCCGCATTAACCGTATACTGGACATAGGCTCCCGTATTATTAAGGGTTCCGACATATTTCCCGTTCGAAGCGCTGCCATTGCTGTACAAGGTTCCTCCGCTTATGCTCGCACTCTCTGCTTCATATCTTGTCTTTGTCGATCCGCTTGGTGTCATGGTAAGACGATAGCCCCAGGACTTGTCCATTCCGGTAACAGGTACGGAAATCTGCCCGCTGGTAATGGTAAAATCCCCTTCAAATACCTTCCTGGTGGAAGACACTGCCGTATCCACTCCGTACCAGGGAGTTGCTTCGCATACTACATGGGCGTTTGTGCCGTAGCCGGACACTGAACCGAAGCCCTTTACAACGATGTTGTTGGTACCGTCGGCTCCGCCGAAAAGCACATATGCTGTCGTCCCATTTATACTTGCTACGCCATCCAGACCCAAAGCGGTTGTAGATGGAGGTGTCGTCATGGCCATTTTGCCGCTCATGTCTCCATACCATTTGTATAGATGCCAGCCACCGTTTGCTGTACCTGAGGCGGTAATAATATTACTAAGCCTTGCGGGCTTGAACCAGAATGCAGCACATGCGCTTTCAACACCGGCACGCTCAAAAGCTGCAAAATATCTCACATTGTTTCCCGGAACACCCTCTTCTGAAATTACAGCATACTCATTAATGCTGATAGGCCTTGGAGAAATACCCAGTGAGGTTTCTAACGCCCTATAGGCTCTGACATGGCTCTCGATATACTGGGGTGCCGGCCCGTTCTTATAATTTCCTTCAGGCGCTCCCAGTTCATGCCAGCACATGATATCAGGCAGACAGTTATTGTTCTTGCAGTATGTGAGGAAGTCCCTGAGCCAGGTTTCATTATATTTTGTGATACTGGGTCCAAGTATTTTTGTTGTAGTATCCTTGGTTTTAATCCTTTGATAGGTGTTTTTCCATCCGTCATTAAATACTCCTGCATTTGCCGTATCCCAGGTTCCATCCGGCTCGTTCCATATCTCATAAGCGTAAATGTTGGTTGCTCCTGAAGACAGCCTGGCGTTTACGATACCGTCTACTTTACTGTACCAGTCACTCCAGCTGACCCATTTGTAAGGCCAATTTGGATATATATCCGGCATGCGGATGGTCACCTTTGCTCCTGCTCTGGCAGCCGCAGGAGCTACCTTTAATGCATCACCTACAGGTATCTGCAGCCCTCCCGGAGCCATTTGGGTAAACACATTGGGCTTAGTCGGTTGAATAAGGCTATCTGCCGGGCTTCCGTCATTCCCTAAGCCATAAAGTGAGCCTGATGCCACATGGGTTGCGGTCCTGAACTGGTTTGACAGGTCCACTGTCAATTGTGAAGGAACGGCGGCAAAAACCGTAAAGGATGCGAACATGCTTAAAATAACAGCTAAACACAGTACAAATGATAAATTTTTTCTCATACAATTAACCTCCTTAAAAGTTTGGTTGATGTTTGTTTTATAAACCGGAATAAAGCTCCACCTCCTTAAATTAAGCCCCACCTGCCGGTTCAGGCGATATTATGCTGTAAGAAAAGTGCAATAAAAAAAGGTTCCTATTTACCATTAATTATAGAACCTAATTTTCTCAAACTAAACTCCAACATATTCACATTCGTGGTCTGATCTCACATTTTGAATTGATTTACTTCAATATTACACCAAAATAGTATTTTTTTATAATCCAAATCCACCTGCTCTTGGCATTTCGATACCGGTTAAAGAATTGTGTTTATAATTCTAACTATTATTTAAGTTTTACTTTTCCTTGTATTTCAGGAGCTATCTCAGGCTCAAGTTCCTTCATGGCATCCTCCGCAGACTTTTTCCCCAGCCAGACAGGGTCGAGAGCTGCCGCCACCATCGAATCCAGTTTGCCAAAGTTGTTTACATAGTAAGCCACAGAAGGCTTGCTGTGGTTCATCACTGCATCCAGTATCGAATCTTGAAAGCCTTCCGGGTGAGCCGCATTTGGGCCGACCCACGTCGCTAGTTTGGCAGGATCTGCGTAAAACTTTTTCATCGTCGGCATCCATAAGCCGCTTGTGTAAAGGTCCATAGCTCCTTCTCCACACAGGTATTTTGATAATGCCCATGCCTCGTCAAGGTGCCTGGTATCTTTATATATCACACTTACCCCGCTTATTAGTATTGTTCCGCTTTCCTTATCCATCTTTGGAAGTACACCAATTCCATAGTTTGCTTTAGCATTTCCCAAGTCGATGTTAATCCATTGTCCCATCATGGACATCGCCGCCATTCTGGTATGAATCGCCGCCGCCTGGCTTGGAATAGATTTAGCCTGAATAAGTGTTGGAGCAACGTGATGTACGTTGATAAGATCCGCCAATCTTTGAATTGCCCTGGTTGCTTCAGGTTTTGACAGTCCGAAAGATTTCCCGTCTTCAGAAAGATAGTCTCCACCGTTATTTAAAACATGTACAGACCATGGCCCCCACCATTTTTCAAAGGTAACGCCATACTGTTTGATGTTTTTTGGATCAAATCCTGTTTGCGTCGCATTCTTTCCGTTTTTGTCAATCGTTAATTTTTTTGCCACCTCGACAAAATATTCCCAGGTCCAGGCCTTGGCAATCTTGGTAGGTGGTTCAGGAAGTCCGGCCTCTTTAAAAGCATCTTTATTGTAGAATAGCCCAAAACACTCCACTGCAGTACTAATTCCATAAGCAGTGTCAGGGTCTGTCTGGAACCATATGCCCTCAATAAAATCTTCCTTTTTCATCTCTTTGTCTTTGCTCAGCATTTCAAACCAATTTACAAATTTCCCCTTTCCAACCCATGCTGAAGCTAACAGGGATGTTACATAACCTGCATCCGGAGTCTCGTTGGCAGCAGCCATTGCTGTTACTTTTGCGTCAAAATCAGATTCAGGAATATTGATGGGCTCCACGGAAATATACCCGGATTTGTCACTAAATGACTTGCATACTTTTTCAATCGCTGTCTTTTCCGCCGGACTCCCCCAATATACATACTTGAGAGATACCGTCTCCATTTTGGGGTTACTTTGATGTATATTCCCAACTTTCGGATGTTCCATCAAATTCCCGCAACCTGCCATTGCCATCCCCAGTAAAACAAAGATTATAACTATTCTTTTCATTTCCATCCTCTCTTACAAAATAGTAAGTTTAGCATTGAGCATTTTTGTACAGGGGGGGTAATTCCCCCCCTGTACATCATCTTTCAATTCGTCTGCAAACCCAAAACTCACTGTTTAACTAAAAATTGAAACTGATGTTATCCAGTTCGGCATACCCGGTGCTGCCTTTATTTAATCGTACGATATTTTGACCAGCATTCAAATTGACACCGGTTACCGTTACAGTACCGAACTGGCCCCAACCTGCTGTTGCAGGGTAGGTTACCGTATGCCACGCGCCTCCGTTCCATGCCAAGTTATGTGTTGAATTAGCTCCCGTACCGTTTGCATAACGTATTGTTGCAGTATAAGTACCTGCCGCCGGTGCATAGACTTTAAAATCAATATAGCTGTCGGAATAATCGATTCCTCCAACATAAACACCGTTTGTTGCATTTGCGCTTGTATATAAATTTGCACGGTTTACAGTTCCGTTTTCAGCCTCGTAAGCTTTTTGGGAACCTGTGGTTTGAGCAACAGTCACGCTGTAAGTTGCCGCCGTACCAACACTTAAAGTATAGTTGAAGTTCAAATCGCTTCCTACGGTCGTCTGGCCAACTACCGTTCCATTGACAGAAACATTATATGTCCCCGCATTAAGTCCTGAAATACTAAGCTTAGTAGGATGCGCCACGGTCTTCCTGTTCTGCAGTGTGAAGGCTACATTATTCTTATTTCCGCTAACTGTTGCTGTAGTATATTTATCCTGTTCAAGCTCCATCCAAATCTTTAAATTATACATGTTGAGGCGCTGCCGTATACCGTCCTTAGGTGTGACCGTATAGTTTGTTCCGCTCTGCGTTACAGTACACCCATAACCAGTCAGGCCAAATATCGGGTCTACTGCAACATCGGAAGCTGCCATTCTCATACCGCCAAACAAGCCTAAATCAGCTTCGCCGGACCATGCCCACCAACCATTGGTTGTTGACATGGTAGGTACTGTAGCATACTGGCTTGAGCCTAATTCACTCTGGTATACCCATGATGTGGCATATTTATTTGCCGCATCGGAGCTGATTTGTCCCGAATTGATATTTGCATAGCCTGCCATATACGACCCGTATGCAAGCCGCAATAAGACTTCCGGAGATGTTGCATATTTTTTGGTGTAATCCTGCAGCAACCATCCACCCAGCTGGGTTACATAGCTGTCATTCCACCATGATTCACCCATCCACCTTAAGTCTGTGCCATAGTAGTACCACAAAGGCTGTTGCCCTCTTGTCGCTACAGTTGCTTTCTTAACTGTGTCTATCTTTGATGTATTGTTTGAATATGAAAAGATTGTGTATGCGGATTCATATCCGGTTGTATCGTAAGGCATCTCTGAGCCGTAGGGATACGCAGTAGATGTGAAATAATTAATTTTCGCCTGATATTTTGCAAGCAGTGCATTATATTCAGTAGTTAAGCCCTCATCCTTAAGCCCCTGCAATATATTGGGCATATTTAATTCGCCCATGAGGCCCCAGTGGTTTCCGCCGTCTCCATCCATAGAATGCGTATACATTGACATCAATGTATTGTAAGACCTCAGGAGGTAATCATTTTTTGCCAGATACGATGTCATACCGTGAAGCTTACTGATCCGGTACATGTTGTAATATACATTTGCCAGATGCATATAGTTGTATGAACGCCAAGTTCCGGTATCGTTCGGGCTAGAGCCGTTCCAGAAACGGTAAACCTCATAGGTATCGGTCTTTTGCATTTTGCCCCATATGAAATAGCGCAGGTAATTGTCAAGGGCTGTTACCTCTGACTGTACAGGGTTGGTAACATTCTTTTCGGAAAGGAATACCGGTCCGGCGTAGCCAAGATCGTCAGAGCCCCCTGAATGCCAGTCGATCCAATCGCCTACGAAGTTCTCCCTTGTTACAGTTCTCTTATTCAGCATGTCCCACTGCATGAATGCTTTGTACCAGCCTTTTGCAGAGTTGTTTTCCTGCTGTTTGTTTACAAGGAACTGCGCCCTGTTGGTTACCAGGGTTTCCAACGGTTCAGTTACATAGAACTGCAGCACTGTAGTTTCACCCGATCCGTAGCTTATGGTGATATTGTTTTGCCCAAGATGGCTGAATGAAACATTATATATATTGTGTCCGTTTGTTCCGCCTGTCTTTGTAATGGTAGTTTCTGACGGATATTGCGCAGTAAGTGAATTTATCGTTTTCTTTGAATGAAGGTCAAGCTTCACAGGAAGGTCGGTAGTAGTGGTCATACCCGGTGCAACGGTTACATCGATAAGCCCCTCCTGATAAAGGATATCCTGTACGGCAGCATCATCAGTACACCACCTCATTTTGAAACTGAAGGTCTTTGATGCACCGCTTGCAAGACTGGTGCTTGTTGCAGGAAGATATGCCCCGGGTCTGTTCGCCGATACCCAAAGTGAATTGATAAAGAAAGTCGGAAGTCCTTCAAACTTAGGTTCTACCAGGGCAAACGTTCCTTCGCCGCGTCTGCAGTAATCCTTGTACTCAAGCGAAGTGCCATTTATAGGGAACATAATGAGATAAGGCCCTACACCGTTAGGTCTTTCCCAAACAATATACGACCCGTTTTTACCCACAAATGAATGTCTTAATACCCTTTGCGTATAGGAAACATCCTGGGTTGAATTCCAGAATTGATTGAAATTGAGAGGCAGTCCCAGGTCACCTATTTCCATCGTCGAAGTACTGGTATTTTTGACAGTGATATCCCACTGCAAATAATTTGAGTTCAGGGCATATTGTTCGGTCACCGCCATATTCTTTATACCATAGGTATTTGCAGAATTGGTGGGATAAGAAACAGTTACCTGGGTTCCATTCTGGGTAACAGTCCTTACATCGTCGGAAAGTGATGTGACATTATCTGTCCATGCTCCGCCGTTCAGCCTGTACCTGAACGTCAAATCACCGAACCATCTTGAATCATCAATATTAAAGTTGGCATTTGATGTAGGGTTTACTACATAATTTGTGTTGTACGTATCATTGGTTTTCTTAAGTATGTAGACTCCACCTGTTGTACTGTCTACCTGCATCGTAAACTCGCTGTTTGATATGTCGGCAGCAAATACAGGAACTGACCCGCCAAGCAGCAGTATATTGGCCAGCAAAAAAATAACCAATAAGCTTGCCAACCCTCTCTTTCTGGTTTGTTTGATACTTGGATACCCTT
>JAFADI010000114.1 GCA_023424965.1 Bacillota bacterium | reverse complement strand
ATAAGCGTCGGATTCTTAAAATAAAAAGCAAAATGCAGGATGAGCTAACATCATCTTGCATTTTGCTTTTTTCTTTATTATAATTAGCTTGGTGAAAATCATGGACGCTTTTCACCGACAATGACGTAAACCAACAATGCAGTGACCTTCTACATAGTCGTGTGGCCCATCCTATCTATATTATATCTTTCTTGAAACAAAGGCGTTGATAGAAAAACAGAATAAAGTTTTTAGAAAGGTGATATTCCTATGAACAATATTGACATGAATACCCTTGCAAGCGGAATCAACACGGTATGGGTACTGCTTGCCGCCGCCCTTGTTTTTTTCATGGAGGCGGGATTTGCAATGCTTGAAGCCGGATTTATCAGAGCAAAAAATTCACTGAACATCATCATGAAGGTTTTCATCGACTGCTGCTCAGGTATGCTGGGCTATTGGGCCGTAGGCTTCGGACTGATGTACGGACTGGACAAGTTTGGGATCATCGGTACGACGGGCTTTTTTGTCAGGGGCGATATGGCAAACCTTCCCGCCCTCGCGCAGTATGGCCTCCCCGTTCAGGTGTACTGGATATTCCAGGCTGCCTTTGCCGTAGCTGTTGCAACAATCGTATCGGGAGCCGTGGCGGAAAGGATGAAATTTGTACCTTATATGGCCTTCAGCTTCCTTGCAACAGCTATTATCTACCCTGTTGCAGGACATCTGGTGTGGAATCCCGGAGGGCTGTTTGCAAAAATGGGCATGCTGGATTTCGCAGGCTCTGCCGCCGTTCATGCCGTTGGGGGCTGGGCCTCTCTTGCGGCGGTGCTGGTCCTCGGTCCCAGGATAGGCAAGTATAAAAAGGACGGCTCCGCAAATGTCATTCAGGCTCACAGCCTGCCTCTTGCGGCACTGGGAGCATTCATCCTGTGGTTCGGCTGGTTCGGCTTCAATCCGGGAAGCTCCTTGAACGGGCTTGACGGACTTCTTGCCCATGTGGTTGTCACAACGAATCTGGCTGCCGCCGCCGGCGGGCTGTTAAGCGCCCTGTTTACACTTTTCAGGTATGGAAAGGTGGATGCCAGTATGACATTGAACGGTGCTCTTGCGGGACTTGCCGCCATAACCGCCGGCTGCGGCTATGTAAATATGCCCAGCGCGTTTATAATAGGAGCAGTGGCCGGGGTTATCGTGGTAATTGCGGTTGAGGTGATCGATAGAGCCCATGCGGATGATCCTGTGGGAGCTATCGCCGTCCATGGGGTTTGCGGTTCTTTCGGCACCCTGGCGGTGGGGCTCTTTGCCACCAGGGCGGTAAACCCTGCAGGTGCAGACGGGCTCTTCTTCGGGGGCGGCTTCGGACTTCTGGGCACCCAGGCATTAGGACTCCTGACCGTTTCCGTTTGGGCCTTTGTGGTGACCTTTGGGGTCTTTAAGGCGTTGAAGGCAACGGTAGGCATACGGGTCAGCAGGGAGGATGAAATGGAAGGCCTGGATATAAGCGAGCATGGAATGTGGGCGTATGCGCAAACGGCCATTGACGACAGCATTGTGCTGGAAGATGAGAACGGATCCCAGGAAGGGAAGCGGGTTAAAGCCGCTGCCAGGATCAAGCTTGAAGACCCTGCATAGCACCACTTTGAGAATGAAATTGCAGAGGCGGGCCGGAATGTTTCCGGTCCGCCTCTGTTCATGGCAAGGAAATGATGCTTTTTGATTTCCTCATAGGCTGTTGGCCTTTATGATGTCCTTGTACCACAGTCCGCTCTTCTTAATAACTCTTTCCTGGGTTTTGTAATCCACATACACAAGGCCGAATCTTTTGGTATAGCCTGACGACCACTCGAAATTATCCAGCAGGGACCAGACATAATATC
This sequence comes from Bacillota bacterium, assembly GCA_023424965.1. Taxonomy (GTDB): domain Bacteria; phylum Bacillota; class Clostridia; order Acetivibrionales; family JAFADI01; genus JAFADI01. Next base: position 25,347 of record JAFADI010000114.1, on the reverse strand, counting down.
CTGCCACGTGGATTCCTTCCTGGATGGCTTTATGGACCTGCTCGAAGTGCTTATACAGGTAATCAATCCGGTTGCTGTCCTCTACCCTGCCGCTTCTGTCCACGATGTCGCTGCATGCGATACCGTTTTCCGTTATATATACCTTCACATTGTTATATCTTTCGGAGACGTCCTTCAGCAGGTCATAAAAACCCTCGGGCCATATCTCCCAGTTCATTTGGGTCCGATCCCTACCGGTGGAAACGACCTTGCTCTCCATCATGGACCCGTCGGGGAAGTGCTTTTGCATGGTGCTGAAATAATAATTGATCCCGAGGAAGTCAATGGGCAGGCTTATGACAGCCATATCCCCTTCTTCTATAAAGTCGCCGATGATGCCCTTTTCCTTGAGCCAGCCAAAGAGATATTCCGGATAAGCGCCTTTGAACACAGCGTCGGAAAACCAGAAATTGCCGAATTCATTGCCCCTCTGGGCTGCTTTTCTGTCTTCGATGCTCTGGGAGTAGGGATAGTTGTAGGAGGTACTCAGGGTAATGCCTATTTCGCCTTTGAGTCCCATTTCCCTGTATAGCTTTACTGTCTTGCCGTGGGAGAGCAGGAGATGGTGTGCAACCTGGAACGCGGCTTTGGGATCCGAAAGGCCCGGGGCAAAGACCCCGTCCAGGTGCCCCATAAAGGCCGCAACCCAGGGTTCATTATGGGTAATCCATATAGGCACCAGGTCCCCCAATTCCGTAAAAAGAATTCTTGCATATTCTACAAAGCAGTCAACGGTGTCGCGGTTTGTCCAGCCGCCCATATCCTGAAGCTTCTGAGGAAGGTCCCAGTGGTAGAGGGTAACTGCCGGGGTAATTCCGTTTTCTACAAGACCTGTAATCAGTTTTCTATAGAACTCCAGCCCCTTTTGATTTACTTTACCTCTTCCTTCAGGCAGTATCCTGGGCCAGCTGATGGACAGCCTGTAATTTTTTATGCCCAGTTCCTTCATGATTTTGATATCCTCGGGATACCGGTTATAATGGTCGCATGCCATGTCGCCATTGCCATTGTCCAGAATTTTTCCGGGGATATGTGAAAAACGGTCCCAGATAGACTCGCCCTTACCGTCGGAATTCCAGGCTCCTTCAATCTGGTAGGAGGAGGTTGCCACACCCCACAGAAAGTCTTTGGGAAATGATTTTTGCTGCATACTATCGCCCCTTTTTTCGATGGTCTAGAAAGTAATTATGATATATTACTGAAGATGCATAAAGCGTGACGCCCTTATATGCTGTATTATAAGCTATCATTGGATTTTCTTCATTCAAATTATTATTAATAGTTTCAATATCTTATGATATAATACGAGTATCTACCCTATGGAGGTGATGTAGACATGGAGGTTAATAGGATAAAAAAGCTTGCCATCGATTGTGAGCAGATATCCCCAAAGGTTCTGCGCTGCTATCTTTTCAACCAGAGCAACAGCCTGGGGGCGGATACCAAACTGGAGGGGCGGTATATATATGACTATGAAATGGAGTTTTTCCTTGAGAGTACGGGGGGAATGTGGATCGATGACAAATTGTACAGCGTGTCCAAAGGGGATATCGTTTTCAGGCGGCCGGGACAATACACCCAGGGTATCATGCCCTATACCTGCTATGCGATCATTATCGATCTTCTGGGCAATACGGGGAAAAAGGCCGAAGAATATGACTATTGCAACTATTTTGGCAAGCAGGAATTCCAGTCCTGTTATATAAACCCGGTGCTGGATGCCCTTCCAACCATCTTCCATACCAATGCCTTTGAAAAATATTATCCTTTGTTTGACAATATCCTGCAGGAATTTATCAACCCGGGAGAGGCCTCCTCCATGCTCCTCAAGTCCCTGGTAATACAGATTCTTTACCAATTCCATACCGACGTGAAAAATCCCCTGGCCGGCAGCAGCTTGCCGGCATCCCCCTATTATACGGCTTTAAAAAAAACCGCAGAGTATATAAGGTCAAATCTTCACAGGAAAATATTGCTGGAGGAATTGGCAGAAACCGCCGCCTTAAGTCCTACTTACTTTCACAGTATTTTCACTCAAACCATGGGGACTACCCCCAATGACTTTATAACCGAGTTGAGGCTGGCAAAGGCGAAAGAGATGCTGGTCAAGACGAAGCTGCAAATTTCCGAGGTGGGGATGGAGTGTGGTTTTGAGAACATACCCTATTTCAGCTTTGTCTTTCACAAGCATATCGGCATATCCCCCAGGGAATTCAGAAAAAGGTACAATTCCTTTGAGGTATAAATGCGGGCGTTTGTTTGTATATATTCATAGATGGTGTTAAAATATAGATATATTCATAATATAAAGGAGATACCATTATGAGTAAATGTCAAAGCTGTGGAAATGAGTACGATACCAAAGAAAAGAGCTGCCCCAATTGCGGCGGTGATATAACCGTATATTCGGATGTGAGTGAAGACTGGGTTCCTTTGACGACGGTGGCAAACGAGATCGAATTTCAAATGACCGCCGGACTGCTTGAGACAGCCGAAATCCCGGTAGTTAAAAGGGTCAGGGGCATAGACGGCTATCTGCAGATTATCCTGGGTGTTCCCCTGGCAGGAATAGAAATACTTGTGCCCAAGGACAAACATGAAGAGGCACTGGCACTTTTAAATGCGGCAGTGGATATGGATGAACAGGAAAATAAGGAACCTGATGAATAAAAAATGGATCTTAACTATGGGCGCTTACCTTCGAAGGACGGAGGTAAGCGTTTTATACTTTTTATTGACAAATGACGCAAAACACGTATATGATATATAATATAGAGTGGTACTCTTTGATATGTTGTTAAAAAGTATATAAAATACAGAGGTGAAAATAATGTCCGGTAATATAAATAAGGACGCTCTCATGGAGCTTGCCAATTCAATCATTGACAGGGATGACCAGGTAAAAATAGCCACGCTGAGTGATGAGCTCACCATCTCACAGGTGGTCAAATTTTTTGAGCGCCAGGGAAAGAACTTTACAAAGACAATGATACAAAACTATATCCGTGTGGGTGTACTACCTCCTCCCTTGGAAAAAAGGCATTACACCAAAAATCATCTGGTTCTGCTGACGTTGATCGACAGCCTCAAGGCCATCTATTCCCTGGAAGAAATACGTCTGGTACTGGAGCCCATAAGAAATAATCCTGATATTTTTGAAGATGACATTTTAAAAATAACGGACGTATATAAGAATTATCTGGCGATGCGCAAGGAGAGTCTCAGCAGGTGGAAGGCGTCGCTGCCCACACTGCTGGACAATCTGGATGGCCTGCTGGGGGAGGACGGGGTCAAAGAGCATGAAAAAAATATTGTAATGCCCTTTATGACTGCCCTGACCATCATGGCGGAAACCATTGCGATGAAGGATTTGATCAATGAAATAATGAAACAGTATATAAAAAAATAGAATAGTGGATGAAAAGGGTTCCGGTGGCACAAACTGAGAATCCTTTTTTTATGTCCGGCCCTCTCATGTATAAATTGGCGGGATGGGTGATTTCAAAAGTATCGGGAGAAAGCAGGAGCCATAAGGAGAAAATGGAAGCATGAGCCATGTATATATCAATAACGGACTTTTCACGTTGGGAGTTGTTAAATAATTAACCAAAAAAAAGTTGATACAAAATGTTGATTGTGATATAATGGTACACATAGTAAAGATATTCAAATTATAGAGAATAACTCTACTATTTGGATGTGCAACAGCCAATATATGCTAAACTCGTTTTTAATATTTACCACTATTTTTTCAGCTTTTTTGATTTTAAGGTCTGTTACCGGTATAATGGATTATGGAAGTGTATGGCAATTAAGAGTAACTGACAGATGAAACTATTACATAAAGGGGGTGCTTTGATGTTATATGTTTATATTGGCTGTTTGACCTTCGGAACGCTTTATGCCATTGTTTCCGCCTTATTAGGGGCCCACGGCTTTGATCACGGAGGAGGGGACCATGGAGGCGGACATGGGGCAGACCACGGAGATGTTCCGTCACCTTTTAACCCGCTGGTTATTGCAAGTGCAATCGCTACCTTTGGGGCGGTGGGATTAATCAGCAAACAGGGCTTTGGTATGGGTGAGGTGGTAAGTCTGCTTTTTGCCCTGTTTTTCGCCGGGCTGGTAGGTACGGTGATATTTTTCGGGGTCGTAAAGCTCATGTACAACTCACAATCCAACTCCACATTTTCAGTAAGTGATCTGGTGGGATATGATGCCGAGGTCACGCTCACCATCCCGGAAAACGGTTTGGGAGAAGTTGCAATTGTAGTAAACGGCATCAGGTATAATTACTCTGCAAAATCCGAAAAAAATGCAGGGATAGGAAGGGGGGAGAAAGTAGTCGTACAGGATGTCACGGGCAGTGTTGTTACCGTAACACCAAAGATAACCATTGACGACATTGACAGCATCGATGTGGGCGACGTCAAAGAATAACCATATTCGAACAAAATAAAATTTGTAATGGAGGGTGTCGACTTTATGGGTTTTCAAATTTCAATTATTATCGGTGGGCTTCTGGTACTGGTTCTATTCCTTTTGATTGGAATGTTTGTAAACAGGTATGTAAAGGTTGGTCCCGATGAAGCACTCATCGTGTCGGGAAGGAAAAAGAGGCTTGCCAACGGACAGCTCGTGGGCTTCAGAATCGTAAGGGGCGGAGCTACCTTCGTGTGGCCCATCTTTGAAGTTGCAAAGACAATTTCATTGAGAATCATGCCTCTGGATGTCAATTCCAGCGCCTATACCTCTCAAGGCGTACAGGTGACGGTTGACGGCATTGCACAGGTCAAGATTGATTCCAGCGAGGAAGCCATTGCCACTGCAGCAGAGCAGTTCCTCAGCCTCAGAGAAGAGGAAATCAAGCGTATTGCCACCCAGACCCTTGAAGGCCATTTGAGGTCCATTGTGGGCAATCTTACGGTGGAGGAAATCAATCAGAACAGGGACGCTTTTGCCCAGAAAGTCCAGGAATTGGCAGCGGGCGACCTCGCCAACATGGGCTTGAAAATCATATCCTTTACCATCAGGGAAATAGCCGATAAAAACGGCTACCTGGAAAGCCTGGGTAAGGCTCAGATCGCAAGGGTCCAGAGAGATGCGGTCATAGGCCAGGCCGAAGCCAAAAGGGATGCGGACATCAAGAGCGCCGAAGCCATGCAGGCTGGGCAGACGGCCAAATACCTTGCAGAGACCAAGGTGGCGGAAGCCAACAGGGACAAGGAAATGAAGGTGGCCGATTACCAGGCCTCCATCAATGAGAGAAAAGCGGAAGCGGACCTTTCCTACGATAAAAAGAAGTATGTCATTGAGCAGGAAGTCCAAAAAGAAGCAATGCAGGTTGAAATCGTAAAGAAACAGAAGGAAATCGAACTGCAGGAACAGGAAGCCCTCCGAAAGGAGAGAGAGCTTGACGCACTGGTCAAAAAGCCTGCAGAGGCCGACCGGTTCAAAATAGAGCTTCAGGCTGAGGCTGAAAGGGTGAAAAGGGCCAAGGAAGCTGAAGGCCAGGCCTCGGCAATAAAGGCTGAAGGATTTGCAAGAGCGGAAGCCATAAGAGCTTCAGGTCTTGCGGAGGCGGAAATAATAAAGGCAAAGGGTGAAGCTGAAGCCGTAGCGATGGCCAAGAAGGCGGAAGCATACAAGATGTTCAACGATGCCGCCATGGCCCAGATGATCATTGAAAAGCTGCCTGAGATTGCTTCCGCGGTTTCACAGCCTCTGGCAAAGACGGAAAAGATCGTTATGATCGGAGATTCAGGAGCATCCAAGCTTACCAAGGATATCACCAATGTGATGGCGCAGCTGCCGGAAACGGTCAAAAGCCTCACCGGTCTGGATCTGACCAACTTGATCAAGAATTATGCCGAGGGTCCGGCGAAAGAGTAAGACCGTTCAAAGGATATGGCTTAATCCTAAAAGGCGCTGGTTTAAACTGGCGCCTTTTTGTAAGTTTTGTGGGAAACCTATAATTCACCCGCTTCCTCTGAGCATTTCTATAATTTCTCGATATATTTTGCCAGAATGATTTAATCTATAGGAATTTTTGCCGAAATATAATATAATAGATAAAAATGTGGTTTTATTTGTTGCATAAGATAAAATTGAGGGATTTTGGAAAGTTCTTAAAGGAGCTGATTTTTGTGGCGGTGAAAAACAAGGTTGCGGTGAGGATAGCCGGAAAGGATTATACCCTGGTAGGCGTCGAATCCCAGGAGTATATACAGAAGGTGGGACTGTACATCGACAGAAAAATGAACGAGGTTATGAGGTTCAACAATATGCTGAGTACTTCAATGGCTGCGGTACTGACTTCCATCAATGTTGCCGACGACTTCTTCAAAGCTCATGAGAACGAGGCTTACCTGAAAAAGGAATTGAAAAGATGCCAGGAAGAACTGGAACGACTCCGTGAGGAAGCAAAGAGCATTTCCGAATACAATGCGGTTTTGAACGGCAGGAACTCAAGCCTTCAACTGGACCTGGCAAAGCGGGAAGCCGAGCTGAACGAAGTGAGGAGCTCCATGGAGAAGATTTCAAAGCCTGTTCATATGAAGGCCCTGTAAATAAACGGATCAAAAGCGCTCAGGCGCTTTTTTTCATGCCCGGGAAACGGTTGGCTTTATTTTGCATTTTACCGGCGAAAGCCGACGGGTATCTATAAGCTAAAGGATGATGATAATGAAAACGAAAATGATTTTTATATTTATTGATGGCTTTGGAATCGGGGAAGAAAATGAGGACAAAAATCCTATCGTATCCGCCCATGCACCGAATATCAAGGGAATATTGGGCAGCGGGGCGGTTATGCCCACCGATGCCTGCCTTGACCTGGCGGGCCTCCCCCAGAGCGCTACCGGGCAGACGGCAATATTTACGGGTGTGAATGCCTCAAAGGTACTTGGAAGGCATCTGCACGGACAGCCAACGGAGACGCTGAAAAAGCTGATAATGAAGGATAACCTCTTTAAGGAGCTTATCAAAAGAGGCTTTAAGGTCACCAATGCAAATGTATACAGGGACGAGTATCTTCAGAAAATGTTCGTGTCCTCCGACAGAAGGCACAGGCCCTCCGTCAGTTCGGTAATGGTCATGTCGGCAGGCCTGAGATTCCGCAATATTGAGGATTATCAAAAAGGTATGGGAGTATACCATGACATTTCAGGGCAGATATTGATCGACAGCGGTTACGACGCCCAGCTGACAACTCCCGAGGAAGCGGCGGAAAGGCTTTATGCCATAAGCCGGGAATATGATTTTACCCTGTATGAGCATTTCATGACCGATATCATCGGGCATAAAATGGATATGGCACTGGCCGTCAAGGAAATCGAGCTGCTGGACGCCTTCTTGGGCCATCTGCTGAAGTTGGTGAATCCGAAGGAGGATACCGTTTTTATCACAAGCGACCATGGCAATATCGAGGATATCAGTGTCAAGACCCATACCTTTAACAGGGTGCCTACCGTTGTCCTGGGAAAGCTGCCGGAGGGCAGCGCTTTAAAGATTGAGACGTTAACCGATATACTGCCTGAAATACTAAAGCTCTTTGATGCGGGGGACCGGCCTTCCGGTGGAGAATAACGGCAAAAGGCGCTGTTATTGACTTCTCCGGGGGTTTTCTGTAAAATGGAAATTGGATGAATCTCCAAAAATACAGGCGTAAGGTAGGGCAAATGTATATAGACAAGAAAAGTCCCATCCCGGTTTACTACCAGTTGAAAAATATCATACTTGCCAAGATCAAAAGCGGCGAATACAAGGAAGACAGCCTTATACCCTCCGAGAGGGAGCTGGGAGACACCCTGAACATAAGCCGCATGACAGTCCGCCAGGCGTTGAACCAGCTTGTGGCGGAAGGCTTGCTGCGACGGGAAAAGGGGAAGGGGACCTTTGTTTCAAAACCAAAGCTTGAACAGAGAAACATCATGAGCTTTTCCGATACCGTAAGGAGCAGGGGAATGAACCCTGTCACCAGGGTGCTGCATTTTAAGAAATTGCCCGCAGGGGAGGAAATTGCAAAGATGCTTTCTATCGATGAAAGTGATCCGGTTTACGATATAAAGAGGCTGCGGCTTGCCGACGATAATCCCATTGCAATAGAGGAAGCCTGTATTCCGGAAAAATATTGTCCCGACTTGAACCGGTTCGACCTTACAGGGTCACTTTACAAAATTCTTAAGGAAGAGTACAGGCATACCATTGACTATGTGGACAACGTGATCGAGGCATCGAAGCCCTCGAGGGAAGAAAAGAGCCTGCTCCAGATCAATACGGCGATTCCCGTACTGAGTGTCGGCAGCATTGTGTCCACAAGCTCAGGGATTAAGCTGCTCTATGAGAAGTCTGTGTACCGTTCCGATGAGTTTAAGTATAATACAAGGGTTTACGGCAACAACAATGTGTAAGGCAGGGGCTTCCGGCAACAAGGGACAATTTGCAATCCATATTGACGGCGGTGGAAGACCGTGGTAAAATGAAATTAAGTGGTATATACCACTATACATATATACCTAATGTTTGTTTTAATGCAATACAATAAATCTCCATCAGATAAAGAGAGTGAGGGTGATGCATTTGGTCAAAATGTGGGAGGAGATTCTTGAACAGCCTGCGGTACTGAAAGGCTGTATCGATATCAACAGAGAGGCAATAAAAAGTATCGTCGGGGAATTGGGCGCCAGAGAAATTGACTCGGTAGTGATCGCCGCAAGAGGAACTTCGGACCATGCGGGGGTATACGGGAAGTATGTTATTGAATATGCAGCCGGACTTCCTGTTTCTCTGGCCGCTCCGTCCATTTATACCGTATACGGGCGGAAAGTAAAGCTGGAAAAGAGTCTTGTGATCGGTATTTCCCAGTCCGGTAAGGCGGAAGATGTGCTGCAGGTTTTGAAAAGCGCGGGAGAGAGCGGAGCGCTGACGGTGAGCATAACCAATGACGAGGCGTCACCGCTGGCGGCAACTGCCCGGTACCATCTCTACTGTGGCGCAGGAGTTGAAAAAAGTGTCGCAGCCACCAAAACCTTTACCAGTCAGATGTACGTACTGGCCTGGCTGGTAGCGGAATGGACGGGTAATGAGGAAATGAAGGCCGAATTGGAGCAGGTTCCCGGTGAAATGCTGAGCCTCTTTGCCCAAGCCGAAGACATTAAGAGCAAAGTCCAAAGATACCGATATATTAATGAGTGCTTTGTTCTGGGGAGGGGGATAAACTACTCCATCACCCTGGAAGCAGCCTTGAAAATCCAGGAGACAAATTATGTCCGCGCAAAGGCATATGCGACATCGGACTTCTATCACGGTCCTTTTGCCATGGTAGAAAAGGATATGCCCGTGATGCTGTTTGCACCGGAGGGACCTTCCCTGGAGGACCTGTCGGAAATGGCGGCGAAACTGAAGGCAGTCCAGGCGGAACTCCTCATTGTGTCCAATAACGAAGAATTGCTGGAGCTGGCCCAATGCGCCTTCAGAATACCCCGGACCTCCAGTGACATCATTTCTCCATTTTATAATGTTGTAATCGCCCAGATGTTTGCCTGCCAGCTGGCGCTTGCCAAGGGGCTGGACCCCGATGCGCCCAGAGGCCTCAAAAAAGTCACCATCACAAGATAAGGCAAGGAGGTAAAATGAATGCCCGTAAATTTAAACTATGAACTCAAAATGGTGCCTCTTCTGGATAAAGGCTTCAGACCTGCTTCGCTGGAAAGCAGGACCTTCCTCCAGGAGGTCAAAAAAACAGGCAGGGGAGTTCCGCTGGCTGTGAGCGTGGAAAGAAGCAATGGCGGTATCGCTGCTTACAAAACCTTCGTGTTCCATGAAGAGGACGGTATGGAGCAAGCCAACCTGCTGTATGTGGAGCGTCTTGTGAAAACCCTCCTCTGGGTCTATGGGGGCTGGAAGGTAACGGTGGGAGGTCCTGCATATATCGGTGAATATATACGGAATGCCTATTTCCCGGGAGGGATAAGGGAATTTGATGCCAAATTCATGGGCCGGGTTTATGAAAAGCCCTTTACAGTGGAAATAACGGACTATTCACAGGTGCCGGAGCCCAGGAGTTCGGCAAAGCCCGTAGGACGGCACCTTGAGGGCTGCCGTATAGGCTTTGATGCCGGAGGAAGCGACAGAAAGGTATCGGCTGTTGTGGACGGGGAAGCTGTTTACAGTGAAGAGGTCATATGGCATCCCAAGACGCAAAGCGACCCTGCATATCATTACGGGGAGATATTGACCGCCATGAAGACAGCCGCTTCCCACATGCCCAGGGTGGACGCCATCGGAGTCAGCTCTGCCGGCATTTATATCGACAACCGCACCATGGTCGCTTCCCTTTTTATAAAAGTTCCCGAGGATTTATTTGAAACGCAAGTGAAGGACATCTTTCTGAACATCCAGAAGGAAATGGGGGGAGTACCGCTGGAAGTGGCCAACGACGGAGATGTGACAGCTCTGGCAGGTGCCATGGATCTGGAGGAAACCAATGTGCTGGGAATTGCCATGGGAACCAGCGAAGCGGCGGGCTATGTGGATTCGGAAGGGAACATCACCGGCTGGCTGAATGAGCTGGCTTTTGTGCCGGTGGATTTTAATCCGTCTGCCATGGTAGATGAGTGGGCGGGAGACTATGGCTGCGGTGTGAAATACTTTTCCCAGGATGCGGTGATAAAACTGGCCCCTGCCGCAGGAATAGAGCTTGATGAAGGGCTTACGCCCGCCGAGAAGCTTAAAACGGTGCAAAAAATGCATGCCCAAGGAGACGAAAGGGCCGGACAGATATTTGAAAACATAGGGATATATCTGGGATATGCGCTGGCCTACTATGCAGATTTTTACGATATAAAGCATATCCTGGTGCTTGGACGTGTAACCTCGGGAGAGGGAGGAAACATCATACTTGATACGGCAAAGCAGGTGCTGGAGGCCGAATTCCCGGAGCTTTCAAAAAAGATATGCCTGCACCTGCCGGATGAGACCAGCCGCAGGGTGGGACAGTCCATTGCCGCCGCCAGCCTGCCGGAAATATCATAAATGGAGGGACCAACATGAAGCTTACGAATAAAGGTGCTGAATTTTTCATACCGGATAACAAGCCTGTGGAGGAAGCCGTGGCGAGAACCACTCACCTGACCATTGCCGCCCACCAGGACGACATTGAAATCATGGCCTATGACGGGATACTCCGGTGCTTTGGGAAAAATGACCAGTGGTTTTTCGGAACTGTGGTGACAAATGGAGCCGGGAGCCCCAGGGACGGATTATATGAAGCCTATACCGACGAAGAAATGCAGCAGGTAAGAAAGCTGGAGCAGAAGAAGGCCGCTTTTGTGGGTGAGTATGGCGCCCTGGCACTTCTGGACTATACCAGCTCCGCGGTGAAGGATCCGGGGAATACGGATGTTGTAAAGGAGCTTAAAGAGCTGATTTCGGTTTCGAGACCCCGTATAATCTATACCCACAACCTGGCAGACAAGCACGACACCCATGTGGGCGTGGTGACAAAGGTTATAAAGGCACTGCGGGAGCTGCCGGAGGAGCTGCATCCCGACAAGCTTTACGGCTGCGAGGTGTGGAGAAACCTGGACTGGGTCAATGATGAGGATAAGGTGTTTTTTGACGTATCGGGCCATCCCAACATCGGTTCGGCGCTGGTGGAAGTTTTTGACTCCCAGATATGCGGAGGAAAGAGGTATGATCTGGCAACGGAAGGAAGGCGTTACGCCAATGCCACCTATTCCGCCTCCCATGGGACCGACAATTCCACCGCCCTGACCTACGGCATGGACCTGACCCCTTTAATTAAAGATAAGAACCTGGATATTGTACAATTCGTCTGTGACTATATTTCAAGGTTCAGCCAGGATGTTTCAAACAGGCTTTCCAAGATTCTGTGACAGCGTGTGACAGGGGACGGTTCTCTGACACACCGTGGGACTCTGACAGCGGAAGCGTTCACTGGTATGAGGGAGTTTTGACACTGCCATTTCAAATATGGTATGCTATACCATATTTGAAATAAAGAGGGTGTTGCTGTGCCGAGGCATCAGAGACTAAGAAGTGAAAGTAAAATATATCATATAATGGTGCGGGGGAATGAAAGAAAAAGAATTTATTTAGATGAAGAAGATAAAAACAGATATGTTGAAACACTGGCGAGGATAACAGGACATTCTTTGCGTGCGGAGAAAGAAGCGCGGAGGGGATGCCCTGCTTTTTATTCAGAGAGGGAAAAAACATCGTATATTTATGCATATTGTTTAATGGATAATCATGCACATCTCCTGATTAATGAAGGAAACGACGAAATCTCCAGGATCATGAAAAGGATAGGTACCAGCTATGTGAATTATTTTAATAAAAAATATGAACGGGTGGGGCATCTGTTCCAAGACCGCTTCAGAAGTGAAGCTATCGGGGACGGCAACTATTTGTTGTCCGCAGCAAGATATATCCATAACAATCCAGTGAAAGCCGGAATCGTGCGGAAAGCTTCGGATTATCCATGGAGTAGCTACAATCAATATATTGAAGAAAGAACGGCACAAAATTTTATTGAAAAGAGCATGATTCTGGATATACTATCACCAGACACAAAAAGAGCTGTGGAGCTGTTAATTCAATATACCGAGGAGAAAAACTCCGATGAGTTTCTTGAGGATAACGACAAGGGGATGGAAGAGAAGATGGCGCCAGATCGGGGAAGTGCCTGCGATTTTATAGAAGGTTTTTTGGATAACAAAAAAATAAGTATGCAACAACTGCATGACAGAGAATATATAGCAGTTCGGACGGAGTTGATAGGGCGACTGAGAAACTGCTCAAAACTATCGGTGAGAGAAGTTGCCGCTCTTTTAAATGTGAACAGGGGTGTTGTGCAGCGGATCAAATAATGTGACAGAGAACCGTCCCCTGTCACCTTTTTGTGGTAAAATGAAGTCAAAGACAAATTTATGCTAAGGCGGGTTTTCATGAACAATTCTGTAGAGCTGCTGGCCCCGGCGGGCAACTATGAAGCTTTTCTGGCAGCGGTGGAGAATGGGGCGGATGCGGTATACATGGGAGGCAGACTTTTTAATGCCAGGCAGTTTGCCGGGAATTTTGACGGCGAACAGCTGCAAAAGGCCGTTGATTACGCCCATGCAAGAGATGTAAAACTTTATATAACCATGAATACGCTGGTGTCCGATGAAGAAATGGATGCTGCTCTTGATTTTGCGGAAGAGGTTTACAGGATAGGCGCCGATGGCGTCATTGTGCAGGACCTGGGCCTTGCCGCCCTGATAAGAAAGCTGTTTCCGGACATGGAGCTCCATGGCAGCACACAAATGACGGTTTATAATCTGGAGGGAGTAAAATTGCTTCAGGCACTTGGCTTCAAGCGTGTTGTCCTGGCCAGGGAATTGTCCCTGCAGGAAATAAGGCACATAACACAGAATACTCTCCTGGAAATAGAGATTTTTATTCATGGCGCCCTGTGCATTTCCTATTCGGGACAATGCCTGATGAGCAGCATGCTGGGCGGAAGAAGCGGGAACAGGGGCAAATGCGCCCAACCCTGCAGACTGCCCTATGAATTGGTTTCAGACGGTAAAACAGCCGGCAATAAAGGTTATCTCATGAGCCCCAAGGACATAAGTTCCATTGAACTTATCGATAAAGTGGTCGGTTCCGGCGTCCGGTCCCTCAAGATCGAGGGAAGGATGAAAACGCCGGAGTATGTGGCGACGGTTGTCAGGCTGTATCGGAAATACATCGATAAATTCTATTCAGGGGACCAGAGAGAAGCTTCTATGAAGGTCCAGACAGGGGATTTGAAAGAGCTGTCCCAGATTTTCAACCGGGGAGGATTTTCTACGGGTTACCTGGAAGGCAAACAGGGAAGCGACATGATGAGCTACAGGAAGCCCAAAAACTGGGGAGTACCTTTAGGGGAGGTCCTGTCGGCCGATCATAAAACCGGGACGGTCACGGTGAAGCTTTCCGACGCTGTTTCCATCGGCGACGGAGTGGAGGTCTGGAACGGGGAAGAGGAGAATCCGGGCAATATCGTAACTGCCATCCACAAGGACGGAAAAAGCGTGAAATCAGCCGGAAATGGGGATATAGCCACCCTTGGTTCCATAAAGGGAAGAATAACGAAGGGGAATAAGGTATATAAAACTTCGGACAAGCTTTTGAATGAAAAAGCAGGGGAAACCTATTCCGGGAGATTTCTCAAAAGAGTGGGGATTGAAGGCCAAATCGACATGAGGGAAAATAGTCCCGCCAGGCTGACGGTTTGGGATGACAAGGGAAACCGGGCGGAGGCCGCCGGGGAAATAGCGGCGGAAAGGGCTGTCAACAGGCCGCTGACGGAGGAACGGATACGGGAGCAGTTGGGCAAAACCGGGTCCACGCCCTATGATTTCATCCACCTTCGTGTGGAAGCAGGAGAAAATCTGTCGCTGCCTGTAAGCGAACTCAATAATTTGAGGCGAAGGGCGCTGGAAGCCCTCGAAAACGCAAGGACCAACGCATTCCGGAGAAATTTGTCGGAAGAGAACAGAAAAATAAAAGAAAATTTAAAATATTCCCCGGGAAATAGTCGAAAAGAGCAAAAGAAAGTGACAACCTCGGTGTGCATCTATGATTATAACCCCGACGTGGACTATACCGGACTTGAAACCGGGCGGATATACTTCCCCTTTAAAGCTTTTCAGGAAGGTTCGGAAAAGAAAATAAATTCAGGAAGCATTTCCAGGTTCCGTGAAAAAGGGATAGAAGTATTTGCGGGGCTTCCGGCGGTAACCAGGGGAAATTACGACAGGCTCATCCGGGAAAAGCTGCAGGCCATCGTTCACATGGGCGTTGATGGCGTGCTGGTGGGAAACGGGGGATCCGTTGAACTTGTCCGGGGCCTGGAAAAGATTGCGCTGGCGGGAGATTTTCCCCTTAACGCCTTTAACAGCCATTCTCTTGAAGCGCTTGAAGCGCTGGGGTTTGAACAGGCGACCCTTTCCCCCGAAATGACCCTGCATCAGATACAGAATCTAAAGGCTCTTCCTCATTTGAAGAAGGAGGCTCTGGCCTATGGGAGGATTCCGCTGATGACCAGCGAGTACTGCCCGGTGGGAAGTGTTGCAGGGGGCATGAAAAAAGATGCCGCATGCAGCAGTTGCTGCACGGGAGGAGCATTCCGGCTGAAGGACAGAAAGGGTGTGGAATTTCCCGTATGGTGCGACCGGGTGGATTGCAGAAGCACCATATTCAATTCAAATGTACTTTTGACGGTTGACGCCATAGACAGGTTAAAAGCCTCGGGAATTGACATGCTCCGCATAAATATTACCGACGAGGAACCCGGAGAAATCCTTCGGATTGTGGAAATGCATAAGGATTTGATAGAAAATGGTGAAAAGGCTATAAAAAGGCATGAAAGCTTAATTGGCAGGCTTAAAAGTAAAGGCTTTACCAAAGGGCATTATTTCAGAGGTGTGTAATAAAGGACACTATAAATAGGCATTTGCTTCTGTACCTTGAAGTATTCCTCATGGAGTGAAGCCTTTTCTCCATAAAAATGCCTTTTATAATGAAAATGGGAAAACACTATGGGAGGTAGATGTATATTGGCAGGCAAAGAAATAGAGGTTCAAATTGAGCTTTGCAGGGAGGATGCCGTGCTTCCGAAGTACGCCAGGGCAGGCGATGCGGGAATGGACGTGTATGCCGCGGAGGAAGTATGGATAAGGCCCGGCGAAACGGTCATCATTCCCACGGGACTGAAGCTGGCAATCCCCGAAGGGTATGAGATCCAGGTCAGGCCCAGGAGCGGGGTTTCCTACAAGACACCCTTACGTCTGCCCAATTCTCCGGGGACCATTGACAGCGGCTACAGGGACGAGCTAGGGATTATTATGACCAACACTTCGGAAACCTGCAGCAGCAACGCGGAGAGAATCCTGTCCATTGACAGCAAGGACAACCAGATGGGGACCTACAGGATCAAGAAGGGCGACAGGGTGGCGCAGATCGTGCTGCAGGAGGTACCCAGGATGGCCTTTCGCGTGGTGGAATCGGTGAAGGCTGTGGGGCAGGACCGGGGTGGAGGCTTTGGGTCCACAGGGGTGAGATAGGAATGAAAGGGTATAAAAGGACCTTCCTTATAGGAGGGTCTATTTTTTTTGCCTCGAATGTGCCAAACTTTTCATTGTTACAGCTCCAAAACCAATTAAATTGTCGTGGAGGATTAGAAAAGCGTGAAAAATGCAAATAAAAAAATTTATAAATTATAGAAATAGAATGATAATTTTTGAAGACAAGAAATATTATTAACATATAGAGATTATGTACTCAATGAAGGATAAGCTTCGGGGGACTTCATGGAATTGAAACAATATCTGGGCATTGTAAAAAAGAAGTTATGGCTTATAATTATACTTCCGTTAATCGCTGCAGGGGCCTCCTACTACATAAGCTTCTATGTTTTGCCGCCCGTTTTTGAGTCCGGCACCACACTTTATATTGCAAACAGAATTCAGGATACCCAGCTGCCAATCGCATATAATGACATCCTGGTGAGCCAGCAGTTTGTGAGGGATTACAGGGAACTGATAAAAAGCAGGTCGGTAACATCAACGGTAATCGAAGAGCTGAAACTTGAGCATGTTACTTCAGATACCCTTGTGCCCAGGATAAGTGTCAACTCCAAAAACGATACAAGAATTATCGAGATAAAAGTCCAGGACGGAGATCCAAAGAGGGCACAGCAAATCACGGATAAATTATCCTCCGTATTTATTGCCAGGGTAGCCGAGCTTATGAAAGTTGAAAATATAGGCATCGTGGATAAAGCCCAGCTCCCTTACAAGCCGGTCAAACCCAGGCCAGTCATCATCATTCTGACGTCCGTTTTCACAAGTATCCTATTGGCCTTTGGAATAGCAATTCTTACAGAATATCTCGACGACACAATAAAGACCTCTGAAGACGTAGAAAAGCAGCTGGGGCTTTCGGTATTAGGAACGATACCTGCATTGGGAACGAAATAGGGGACTTTCGCCTGGAAGGCATCAAGGAGCATGGAGGTTAAAATGGCTGCAGAATACGAGATAAGAGATCAGCTGAACATCCCGGTGGAAGAGGCGTACAAAGTATTAAGAACCAACATCCAGTTCTGTGGATTCAACAAGGATATAAAAACATTGACAATCACCAGCTTTGCTCCCGGTGAAGGGAAGACGACTACGGCCATCAATCTGGCAATTTCCAAGGCGAAGTCGGGGATGAAAGTATTGCTCATTGATGCGGATTTAAGGAAGCCGGTTCTTCTCAAGCACATTAGCAGCAACAATCCCACAGGGGTGTCAAATTATATCTCGGGGACAGCTCCACTGGAGGAAATTATTTGTGCCACGAATATCGAGAACCTTTATGTCATCGCATGTGGCCCGAAGCCGCCAAATCCTGCGGAACTTGTGGGATCATCCAGGTTTGCGGAACTGCTGGATAAAGTAAGAGAAAGCTTTGACAGCATTATTATTGACACCCCTCCCCTGGGCAGCGTGATTGACGGTGCGGTTATAGCGTCTCAAACCGATGCCACCTTATTGGTCATTAAAGCCAGGTCTGTATCCTCCCAGAATGTTAAAAGGATCAAAGACCAGTTAGACAAGGTAAAAGCCAATGTGCTGGGAGTGATATTGAACAAGGTGTCCAAAAGCGACTATAAAAATTATTACAGCTATTATGACTACTACGGGGAAGACAAAAGCGGGAATCGCCGGAAGCTGAAAAAGGTGAGGGACAACAAAAAGAGGGGCAAAGTCTAAAAGATAAATTGCGTGCGAATAAATTGAATTTTATCCCATGCTGGAAATGGAGATAAAAATGATTGATGTTCATAGCCACATTGTCTATGGGGTAGATGACGGTGCAGCAACGCTTGAAGAATCCTTAAGGATGATGGGGGAAGCCTCCAGGGCAGGGATTCAAGTGATCGTGGCTACTCCGCATTTTCACAAAGGTGTTTACGAATCCGACAGGATAGTTGATATCTACCAAAGGCTGGAGATCAAGGCGGCCGATTACAATTTGAAGCTGCTGCCCGGGTACGAAGTGTTTCTGAATCCATTGGACCCGGATTTTGCGGGGAAAGACAGCAAACTTACAATAAATGGAACAAAATACCTGCTGGGAGAGTTTCCGTTTAATGCTGTACCTTCTTATGTGCTGGAGGCAATTTACAAGCTCCAGGTCAATGGGATTACGCCCATTATAGCCCATCCCGAGAGGAACAAATGCTTCATAAAAGATTTGGGCTTACTGCAGGATATGGTTTATCGAGGCTGTCTGGTGCAAATTGACGCGGCAAGCCTTCTAGGAGTGTATGGAGTTCACGCTAAACGATTTTCAAAAAAGCTTATAAAGAGCAGGATGGCGCATTTTGTCGCATCCGACGCCCATTATCCGGAAGACTACGCCGATTGGTATCCAAAAGCGCATGAAAAGGTTAGGCGCTGGGCCGGAGAAGAATATGCGGAGACAGTTTTCAACAGGAATGCAGACATGATTTTTCAAAGCTCCAAAGAATATGTTCCTGAAGTTGTGTGATGGTAAAAGGGTCCGGGAGGCTGAACGATGGAAGAATTGCAGCTTTCGATACAGAACGCCGTAGAACAAAGGGGCCTGTTTTATTCCATAAGCAGCCTATACGTCATTGAAAAGAGGGTTTTCGACCTGCTCGCCTCCATCCTGGCGATGGTGGTACTTTCTCCATTCGTACTGCTTATCGCCCTATTAATAAAACTGGATTCAAAGGGACCGGTACTATTTGTGCAGGAGAGGAACGGCTTTAAGGGTAAGGTTTTCAGGATGTATAAGTTCCGCTCCATGGTAACCTGTGCGGAGGATATGATAAAGGACATTGAAGAAAAAAATGAAGTTAAGGGGCATATGTTCAAGATAAGGGACGATCCAAGGATAACAAAGCTGGGAAGATTCCTGCGGAGGACCAGCATCGATGAATTGCCCCAGCTTTTCAACATTATAAAAGGGGATATGAGTATTGTAGGGCCCAGGCCTCCCATTCTAAGAGAGGTAGTAAAATATGATGCCTGGCATAAGCTGAGGCTTTCCGTGAAACCGGGACTTACAGGGCTTTGGCAGATAAGGGGCAGGAATGAGGTTGGGTTTGAAGAAATGGTAAGGCTTGATCTCAAATATATAAGGGAAAGAAAATTTCTTTATGACATGAAAATCATATTGAAAACGGTGCCCGTACTCTTTGGGGACCGAAGAGCATTTTAGCCGGTACCGGCAACAAACCAGACAGGGGGAAATATGGTCAATATTGGAGTAATCGGGTATGGATATTGGGGGCCGAACCTGGTCCGCAATTTTTTCTCCAACAGCTTATGTACGGTAAGGAAGGTTGTGGACGCAAGAGAAGAGCGGCTTGGTCAGTTAAAAACCCTGTACCCTTCTGTGGGTATATCCACCGATCCGGACGCCATTCTAAAGGACCCGGAAATCGACGGGGTAGTCATTGCAGTCCCGGCCTCCCTGCACTATGAGATTGCAAGACAGGCGCTGATGAATGATAAAAATGTACTGGTGGAGAAGCCTTTAACCAATTCGAGAGAGAAAGCCCTCCGGCTGATCGACCTTGCGCACAAAAAAGAGAAGGTCTTAATGGTGGACCATACCTTCCTGTACACAGGCGCTGTCCAAAAGATCAAAAATCTCATCTGCAGCGGTGAGATCGGCGACATACAGTTCTTTGATTCCGTGCGGATCAATCTGGGGCTGTTTCAAAACGACATCAGCGTTGTCTGGGACCTGGCACCCCACGATATCTCCATCCTGGAATATCTGATCGAGGCCCGCCCGTATAGTGTTGCGGCGACAGGAATTTCCCATATTTCGAATAACATGGAGAACATCGCATATATCACTTTGTATTTTCAAGCAGATATGATCGCCCATTTTAATGTTTCCTGGACATCTCCGGTAAAAATCAGGCAGATACTCATTGGCGGAACCCGGAAAATGGTGCTGTACGACGATCTTGAGCCCACAGAGAAGGTCCGGATATATGATACGGGGTACAAAGTCAAATCGGAAGAAGATCAAAAGCGGCTGCTGGTCAATTACCGGGTTGGGGATATCTATATACCTAAACTGGACACGACGGAGGCATTAAATTATATGACGGCAGATTTTATCAATGCCATCCTCCGGAATACCGAACCTCTGTCAAACTGGGAAAGGGGCTTATCCGTTGTAAGCATCCTGGAAGCGGCGGAGACTTCCATAAGGAATAAAGGAAAAGAAGTGATTCTATGAATATGATCAATGTAGACTGCGGAACCCAGTGCCTCAGGGAAGTGATGGTGGGAGAAGATGTCAGGCTATACAACTTTGTCAATGCATATCAATGCGTCATCGATGATGGGAGCAGAATAGGGGCATTTGTTGAAATCCAGAAAAACGTGCGCATAGGGAAAAACTGCAAGATTTCAAGCCATTCCTTCCTGTGTGAGGGAGTTGAAATAAAAGACCGGGTTTTTGTGGGACACAATGTTTCCTTTATCAATGACAGGTATCCCCGGGCCACCAACAGGGACGGAACCATACAAACGGAACGGGACTGGAAGGTCACGGGAACGGTTGTAGAGGAAGGTGCATCCATCGGGACGGGTTCCACAATTCTGTGCGGAGTCACAATCGGCAGGAACGCAATCGTCGGCGCCGGTTCGGTAGTTACCAAAGATATTCCGGAAAATGCGGTGGCTTGCGGCAATCCGGCCAGGGTGGTGCGGTATATTGATGAGGGGGATGCAAGTGGCTGCAAAGATTAATTTTCTTGAATTAAAAGGGCAATACCTTAAGATAAAGGATGAGATCGGCCCGGCGCTGGAACAGGTTTGTGAGGCCTCCGCCTTTTCGGGGGGATATTTTGTTGAGAAATTCGAAAAGAGTTTTGCAGACTACTGCGGGACAAAGCATGCAGCGGGTGTAAACAGCGGAACTTCAGCACTGCATGCGGCTTTAATGGCCCTCGGGGTCAAAGCCGGCGACGAAGTGGTGGTCCCTGCCAATACTTTCGTTGCAACAGCGTGGGCATGCTCCTACGTGGGCGCCATACCGGTCTTTGCCGACTGTGACTCCGATACCTGGAACCTTGACGTGGACTCCGCGAGGAAGGCCATCACCGATAAAACAAAGGCCATTATAGGGGTCCACATGTATGGCCAGCCTTTCAATATTGAAGCCCTCAAAGCACTGGCAGAGGAGAGGGGACTATCGCTGGTTGAAGACTGTGCCCAGGCCCACGGTGCAAAATTTAAAGGCGTAAAAGTCGGAAGTTTTGGAGAGATGGGATGCTTTAGTTTTTATCCGGGGAAAAACCTGGGAGCCTATGGTGAGGCCGGTGCGGTGGTAACCGGCAAGGAAAATTACGATAAGCACATCCGAAGTTTAAGAAATCATGGCTCCGTCGAAAGGTACCACCATGACGAGATCGGCTATAACATGCGGATGGATGGCTTCCAGGGCGCTGTTCTGGAGATCAAATTGAAGTATCTGGATGCCTGGAACCATCGAAGAAAAGAAATCGCAAGGATGTATCATAATGGAATTACAAACCCTGCCATAAAGATGCAAAGCCAGCCGGTATGGAGTGACTCCGTCTATCATCTGTTTGTGGTAACCACCGGAAACAGGGACCGGCTCATGTCTTACCTGAGAGAAAAAAACATCTTTTGCGGACTGCATTATCCCGTCCCCTGCCACCTGCAAAAGGCATATGCCCACCTGCAATACAGGGAAGGGGACCTGCCGAATGCCGAATATCTATCAAAGCACTGTATTTCATTGCCCATGTTTCCTCAATTGACGGATGAGGAAGCCGGGAGGGTTATTGAAGCAATAAACAGCTATAAGGAAGGGCAGGCAGCATGGATAAACTCCTGATATTCCCCTGCAACGGCAATGCCGTTGAAGCCCTGGACTGTGCGGCGGGACAATTTGAGGTCATCGGGTTTGTCGACGACGATCCGGAAAAAACCGGCGTCCATCGGTCGGGTGTCAACGTGTACGGAAGATCTCTGATCGAAAAGTATCCCGAGGCAAAAGTGCTTGCCGTTCCAGGAAGTCCAAGGACCTTTGGAATGAGAAAAAGGGCCATTGATTCTCTGAACCTGCCACCTGCCCGGTTCGCCCGGGTAATCCATGCCAGGGCCACCATATCACCCATGGCGGTCCTCGGCTATAATATATTGATCATGGCTGGAGTTGTGATAACAAGCAATGCGGAGATTGGCAACCATATTTGCATTCTTCCCAATACCGTTGTCCACCATGACAGTGCAATTGAGGATTATTGCCTTATCGGCTCCAACATCACCATCGCCGGATATACCAAAGTGCAAGCCAATTGCTATATCGGCAGCGGTTCCAACATTATAAACGGTATCGTTGTGGGCCGGAACTCCCTTATCGGGCTGGGAACCAATGTAATAAAAAGCATTCCGGATTCAAGCATCGCTGTGGGCAATCCCGCCAGAATTACGGGAACTACCGGTGTTTAACTCCCGGAACGCATAGATAAATAAAAGAGAAACCGGGCGCAATTAAAAGGAGACCAACGATGCGTGTTTCAGGTGGGGACAGACAATCTGTTTTGGTTACAGGAGGAGCAGGGTTTATCGGCTCTCATCTTGTGGATGAACTCCTTTCAAGGGGACACAGGGTTTTGGCACTGGACAATCTTCGAAACGGTTCCATGCTGAATCTGGTAAATGCAAGCAAAAGCCCCGATTTTACTTTTGTAAAGGGGGATGTCTTAAACCCTGATGCGTGTTCAAGCGCTGTCAAGGATATAAATGTGGTGTATCACCTGGCCTGTCTTGGGGTCAGACATTCGATCCACAGTCCCCGGGAGAACCACCGGGTCAATGCCGAAGGAACCTTAAACATGCTTGAAGCAGCGAAGCAGCATGAAGTCAAAAGATTTTTTTATATTTCCACTTCCGAGATCTATGGAAGTACAAAAATGTTCCCAATCACGGAAGATGCCCTGCCCTGTCCCAATACGATCTACGGGGCAAGCAAGCTGGCCGGTGAGCATTACACAAATGCATACGGCAAATGCTATGGCCTGAATTCCACCATTGTCAGAATTTTTAACAATTATGGGCCAAGAGCGCATTATGAGGGGGATGCAGGAGAAATAATCCCAAGGACGATTGTAAGCATCCTATACGGGAAACAACCTGTACTTTTCGGCGACGGGAGCATAACCAGGGACTTCCTTTATGTAAAAGACACCGCCAGGGCGTTATGCCTGTTAATGAAGATGGATGCTCTAAATAATGCTACATTGAATGTTGGAACGGAAATGGAAATTTCAATGAAACAGGTCATGGAAAGTTTACTCAAAATCATGGGGGAAGAGAAGCTGGGAATAAGGTACATGGCGGAGCGCCCTTCCGATGTCCCGAGATTGTGGAGCGATGCAAGCAAATTCAAGCGGCTCACAGGTTTTGCACCGGAGGTTGACTTTGAAAGAGGGCTAAAGGAAACGGTAAATTACTATATGGAGTTATCCAGGCATAGGGATCTGTTGTCTCAAGTTGTTGAAAGGAACTGGGTGAGTAAAGCATGAGAATACCTGTGGCGAAACCCTATTTAACGGAGGAAGATGCGAAAAATGCATATGAAACCATTTTGAGCGGCTGGGTTACGCAAGGCCCCAAAGTGCAGGAGTTTGAAGAAAAATTTGCGGAGTATGTGGGAGCCGAATATGCAGTTGCCGTTTCCAACGGAACGGCAGCCTTACACCTGTCATTGGAGGCGGCGGGGATAAAAGCGGGCGATGAAGTCATTTGCCCTTCGTTAAGCTTTATAGCAACGGCAAACGCAATCTCCTATACAGGCGCAAAGCCGGTATTCGCAGAAATTGATCCGGAAACCTACAACCTGGATGCCGCCCATACCGAAGCTCTCATCGGGGAGAAAACCAGGGCCATACTGATCGTCCATCAGATGGGGTTTCCCGCGGATATTGACGCATTCCAACAGCTCTGCCGCAGACATGGCTTAACGCTGATTGAGGACGCAGCCTGTGCCGCCGGTTCTTCTTATAAAGGGAAGAAGATCGGCTCCCACTCCGACCTGGTATGCTTCTCCTTTCATCCCAGAAAAGTCATTACGACAGGGGACGGAGGGATGATCACCACATCCGATGAAAGTTATTACAAAAGACTCAGGCTGCTGCGCCAGCATGGGATGTCGGTCAACGACAGGGAAAGGCATTCGGCCTCAAAAGTAATCCTGGAGGAATATCTGGAATTGGGCTACAACTACAGGCTCACGGATATTCAAGCCGCCATAGGAATAAGGCAATTGGAAAAGCTGGAATGGCTGGTATCGGAGAGAAGAAAAATCGCAGAGAAGTACGACCAAAAGCTGAGGGAGATTGAAGGCATCCGGATTCCCGCCGAAAGAGAGGGGTATTCTTCCAATTACCAGTCCTACAGTATCTGCCTGGAAGGCGGTCTGCAGCCCTATAGGAATACCATCATGCAGAAATTGCTCGATTCGGGCATAGCAACCCGCCGGGGGATCATGACAATCCACAGGGAAGGCATCTATCGGGACGACACTGGTGCGACCAGGCTTCCGGTCAGCGAAAGCATATCCGACAGCAGCATCCTGCTACCGCTGTTCGTACCCATGGAGGACAGTGAAATCGAATATGTGGCAGAACAGTTAAAAGGCATACTCACCATGATGGACGGGAGGTAACCAGAACGTGATGAAAGGGATACTGATGGTCTATCCGGAGATGATCGTCGGAGGAGCACAGATTTATATCCTTAACAAGGCAACCTGGTTAAGGAGCAGGGGAATCAACGCATATCTGATCACCTCCAAAGGGGATTTTTTTGAGGAGGTGAGCAGGGCATTTACAGAGACAATTACCGTAGATTGGATCAATGAGCTTAAACGGTATAAGAAATATATCAAGCAAAAAGAGAAAATCGATGAGATCCTCAACCGGATCCAATCCCTTGACATCAGTGTGATTGAAAGCTACCATGTGGATGTTTCCATGTTCATGGAGAAGGTTGCACAGAAGCTCAAGCTTAAAAACATATTCAATCCTCCCCTGGATGAGACCTACAGAAAGGAATTCAAGTCCTTCCTCACATTTAAAATGAACCGCCGGGAATTGCTGGGCCTGTCATCAAAGTCCCTGAGCCTTATAAAATATGGGTATGGTTTGAAAAGTGAGTATGACATGCACATAAACGTGCCTGTCGA
>JAFADI010000070.1 GCA_023424965.1 Bacillota bacterium | reverse complement strand
ATTTCAATTCACGGCTGGGCCCACTGGAAAACTCCACCGCCCACCAGTTGTCCCAGTCAAACAGGATGGCCGCCTTCGAATCCATGCGGGAGTCCAGTATCTTATCCCCCAGGGCCTGGAGTTCTTTACCCAGCTGGGCGCATTCCCTGAAGACCCGGGTATTTTCATGTCCGGCATGCTCGATGACTGCCCCGTGGTATTTTTCACAGGCGCCGAAGGAGCGCCGCAACTGGAAGAACATGATGGTGTCAGCACCGTGGGCCATGGCCTGATAGCTCCACAGCCTCATGACTCCGGGCCTTTTCAGGCTGTTGTAGGGCTGCCAGTTCTGCTGGCTGGGGGTCTGTTCCATAAGCATGAAAGGCTGTCCGTCCTTCAACCCTCTCATCAGGTCGTGCCGCATGGCGATGTTGCTGACCGGTTCCCTCATGGCGGGATAATTATCCCAGGACACGATGTCCAGGTGCTCCGCCCATTTGAAATAATCGAAGGGCTTGAAGGTTCCCATGAGGTTGGTGGTGACGGGAATATGGGGAGTTACGGCCTTGATGGCCCCATACTCGCCCTTGTAGCATTCAAGGCTGGAATCGGACATGAACCTGTTGTAGTCCAGTGAAATCCCCTGGAAACAGGTGAAGTCCCTCTGATACCCCAGAAACACATCTTTGCCCATCTCATTGAGGTAGGAAGGCGGTACGATTTCGTCCCAGCCATAGACCGTGTGGCCCCAAAAACTCATGTTCCATGCCCTGTTCAGTTCTTCGACGGTTCCGTACTTTTCCTTCAGCCAGCCGCGGAATTCCTCCGCGCAGGTTTCACAGTAGCAGTAGGTCCCGTATTCGTTGGCAATGTGCCATACCAGCAGCGCCGGATGGTCCTTATAGCGCTCCGCCATCCTCCGGGCCAGCTCTGCGGAATATTTCCTGTAAACCTTGCTGTTGGGACAGAAGTTGACTCTTGCCCCATGGGTGCGTTTTCTGCCTTCCACATCCACCGGGAGGATTTCAGGATATTTCCTGGACATCCATGCGGGCTGTGCCGCCGTAGATGTCGCCAGACATATATGGATGCCGTTTTCAAGGGCGAGGTGGAATATTTTGTCCAGCCATTCGAAATTGTAGGTCTCCTCCGAAGGCTGAAGCCTGGCCCAGCTGAATACCGGGAGGGTAATAATGTTTATACCCGCCAGCTTGAAAAGCCTCATGTCCTCTTGCCATACTTCCTCAGGCCACTGGTCCGGATTGTAGTCCCCCCCGTAAAACACAACGGGAATATTTGCATTGATCATTCTGCTTCCCCTTTCACAAACACAATTTAAATTAACGCGTTGCGCCGTATAGTTTAAACTAGCATCTTCCATATGAACCTATATAGCATAACGGATTAATTTATTATATAATTATATTAATATGATATATGCCATACACTTAATAATCAATCAGAACATTTTAACTCTAATATAACTATATTAATATTAATGGAGGATAAAATGGATAAAACGCTCTTTCCAATGCTGACGGAGGAGGACCGGAGGCTGCCCTTTTATCTCACCAGTGTGGGGGTACGGGAAAACCAGGAACATGTGCAAAGGCCCGAAGGCTTCCCCGGCTTTCACTGGCTTCACTGCACAAAGGGGAAAGGCCAATTGAGCATCGCCGGTAAAGACCTTATCGTCCGGGAAGGCATGGGATTTTTCTTCTCTGCCGGAATCCCCCATGAGTATTACGGGGTGGCGGAACCCTGGGAAACCCACTGGATCACCTTTGAAGGCTATGCACTGCCTCAGTTGCTTGAATTGCTGCTTTTTGACTCCTGGGAGGTCTTTCACCTGAAAGATGTGCAGCAGCTCGACAGGCTGCTTTTTGAAATTTTCGCCGCCGGCAGTTCAAAAAGCCCCACCAGAAGCTATGATTGTTCCGCATTGATTTACCAGTTCATCCTGTTGCTGAAAAAGCTCTCTGCCAGGGAGATGCCGCCCTCAAAGCCTTCAGCTCACCAGCAGTTGCAGCCTGTGGTCCTCTTTATGGAAAGCAATTATCATAAGGATGTTTCCCTTGCGGAAATGGCGGATATCATCGGCGTGACTCCCCAGCACCTGTGCCGGTTGTTCAAGCAGCATTATCTCATGCGCCCCTTTGAATATATGACCGGGTACAGGCTGCAAAAAGCCAAGGAACTGATGCTCGGAAGCCCTGCCCTCACAATTATGGAGGTTGCCAAAGAGACGGGCTACAACGACGCCAGCTATTTTTGCGCCGTTTTTAAGGAATATGAGGGGGTGACCCCCAGGGAATTCAAAAGAATGTATATAAACGGATGAGGCCGGATATTTTAATTTCCATCGGTAAAAGATAAATATCGGAGCGCAAAAGCGCCAGATTTTATTAAGGGAGTAAAATAAATGAAAAACAGTGAACAGAAGAGTTTTGAAAAGCCCCCTCAGTCTTATTGGATTGCTTCCACACCCCGGTCCGGGTATCCAGCTTTAGATAAAGACGTAAAGGTGGATGTAGCCATTATCGGCGGCGGCATGGCCGGCATCTCCTGCGCCTACATGCTGAGCAAAGAGGGAATAAAAACAGCCGTCATCGAGGCCGACCGCATCTTACAGGGTGCAACGGGGCATACCACTGCAAAAATCACCTCCCAGCACGGGATCATCTACAGTAAAATTAAAAAGCATATGGGCATGGAACTGGCAAAACAATATGCCGAGGCAAATGAAGCTGCCATCCGGACCATTGAGAAAACCGCCGGGGACAACAACATCGCCTGTGACTATATGCCTCAATCCGCATATATTTACACCCTGCAGGAGGAATACGCCGGTAAAATAAACGATGAAGCAGAGACGGCCTCCGAGCTTGGCATCAAAGCTGAATTCCTGAAGGAAACACCCCTGCCTTTCCCTGTGAAAGCAGCCCTCCGTTTTGACAACCAGGCGCAATTCCATCCCCGCAAATTTTTGCTGGCTCTTGCCAAAGCCGTCACAGACAGCGGCAGTCATATCTTCGAGCAAAGCAGGGTGGTAGACATCGAAGAGGGCAGTCCCCATGTCCTTACCACACAGCAGGGAAAAAAAGTGACTGCGGAAAAGGTAATCATTGCTTCCCACTATCCTTGCTACAACAAATCCGGATTGTATTTCACCAGGCTGTATACCGAAAGGTCTTACGTGGTCGCCGTCAAGGCAAAGGAAAAGTTCCCCGGCGGCATGTATATAACGGCGGAAGATCCGGGACGTTCGCTGCGGAGCCAGGCATCCGAACATGGAGAACTGATATTTGTGGGCGGTGAGCACCACAAAACCGGTCAGGGCATTGAAACGGTGAAGCATTATGAGGCTTTGACGGATTTTGCAAATGAACTGTATGCGGTAGAGGACATTCCTTACCGCTGGTCCACCCAGGATTGCATGACACTGGACGGCCTGCCCTATGTGGGGCACTTCACGTCCAAAACCCCCAACCTGTATATTGCCACCGGTTACGGCAAATGGGGAATGACCAGCAGCATCGTTTCCTCCATGCTGCTAAGGGATTTGATCCTTGAGGGAAGCAGTCCCTGGCAGGAGGTCTACAACCCCTCCCGTCAAACCGTAACGGCTTCCGCCAAAAACTTCGTCGTGGAAAACTTGAATGTGGCTGAAAAGCTCATCGAAGGAAAAATCTCCTTTCCCCCGGAGCATGTGGACATTGAGCCTGGTAAAGGAGAAATCGTCAGGACAGACGGGCAAAGGACCGGGGTGTACAAAGATGAACAGGGCTCCTTGCATGTCATCGATACAACCTGCTCCCACCTGGGCTGTGAATTAAACTGGAATTCCGCCGAAAAGTCATGGGACTGCCCCTGCCACGGCTCAAGGTTTTCTTATGAGGGCGGCATCATTGAAGGTCCTGCCGTTACACCC
>JAFADI010000062.1 GCA_023424965.1 Bacillota bacterium | reverse complement strand
GGCCAGGGCAACAGACCTTACGGAGACCGTCCGCAAGGTCAGGATAGCAGACCTTATGGAGATCGTCCGCAAGGCCAGGGCAACAGACCTTACGGAGACCGTCCGCAAGGTCAGGGCAACCGTCCTTACGGAGACCGTCCACAGGGTCAGGGTAACAGGCCTTATGGAGACCGTCCGCAGGGACAAGGCAACAGACCTTATGGAGACCGTCCGCAGGGTCAGGGCAACAGGCCCTACGGAGATCGTCCACAGGGCCAGGGAAGGCCTTATGGAGATCGCCCACAAGGCCAGGGTAACAGACCTTATGGAGACCGTCCGCAAGGTCAGGGCAACAGGCCCTATGGAGACCGCCCACAGGGTGGATATGGCCGTCCCGCCCAGAGACCTCTGGATATACCCAAGCCTGAATTGACCGCAGCCCAAAAGGAAGAGGTAAGTTCACAGCGCGGGGAAGTGAGAAGAGAGTTCCAGAACAAGGATGTTGAAAAGGACATCAAGAGAGACCAGAAGAGGGAAGTATCCAAAACTTCCGCCCAGGGTAAGGACAATAAGAGGTTCAAGCCCCAGAGTGCGGTGGTGGGACTTAAAAAAGGCGTCTCGGAAATCCTTGATGAAGAATTCATCCTTGATGAATTTTACAGTGAAGACGATGTAAAGGTTAAGAAGGGTTCAAGACCCAGGAGAGGTGAAAAGCAGCTGGAAAACAGGCATATACCTCACCGGGCCGTGCTTACCTCCATTACCATACCCGAGAGCATTACGGTAAAAGATCTGGCGGAAGCCTTGAAAAAGACCTCTACCGATGTTATCAAAAAGCTTATGGGCATGGGCATGATGGCCACCCTTAACCAGGAAATCGATTTCGATACAGCCACTTTGATCGCCGATGAGTTTGGCGTCAAGGCGGAAAAACAAGTGGTGGTCAATGAGGAAGACATCCTCTTTGACGATGAGGAAGACAAGGAAGAAAATGTGGAGCCCAGGCCCCCTGTTGTTGTGGTAATGGGTCACGTAGACCATGGTAAAACCTCCCTTCTCGATGCCATCAGGGAAGCAAATGTCATCGATACGGAAGCCGGAGGAATTACCCAGCACATCGGTGCCTACATGGTTTCCATCAACGACAGGAACATTACTTTCCTGGACACACCGGGCCATGAAGCTTTTACAGCCATGAGGGCCAGAGGAGCGCAGGTTACCGACATTGCAATCCTTGTGGTTGCAGCGGACGACGGCGTAATGCCTCAGACAATTGAGGCTATAAACCACGCCAAAGCCGCCAATGTTTCCATCATCGTGGCAATTAACAAAATTGACAAACCGGGCGCGAATCCCGATCGAGTAAAACAGGAACTGACGGAATACGGAATTGTGGCCGAAGAATGGGGCGGAGACGCCATCATGGTTCCCGTGTCGGCCAAAAAGCGTGAAAATATAGATCAACTGCTGGAAATGGTACTGCTTGCCGCAGACATGCTGGAGCTCAAGTCGAACCCCAATAAGCAGGCGAAGGGCACCATAATAGAAGCAAAGCTGGATAAGGCAAGAGGACCGTTAGCCACGGTGCTGGTGCAGAGAGGAACCTTGAATATAGGAGATTCCATTGTCACAGGCACCACCGTGGGAAGAATCAGGGCGATGGTGGACGATAAGGGACACAAGGTCAAGAAGGCAGGACCTTCAACGCCTGTAGAAATTTTAGGTTTGCCGGAGGTACCGGAAGCCGGAGAAATTTTCTATGCCATCACTGACGAGAAAGTAGCCCGTCAGCTGGCGGATAAACGTAAGCTGAAGCAGCGCGAGCAGACCCTCAAGGCCTCCGCGAAGGTTTCACTGGAAGACCTGTTCACCCAGATAAAAGAGGGTAAGGTCAAAGACCTCAATATCATTGTCAAGGCCGATGTACAGGGTTCTGTGGAAGCAGTCAAGCAGTCCCTGGAGAAACTCAGCAATGATGAGGTCAGGGTAAGAATCATCCACGGCGGTGTGGGCGCCATTACCGAATCCGATGTGACGTTGGCCCAGGTGTCCAATGCCATCATCATCGGCTTTAATGTAAGGCCTGCGGCAAATGTGGCAGAGATAGCCCAGGATTCCGGTGTGGATTTGAGGCTCTACAGGGTCATTTACAATGCCATCGAGGATGTGCAGGCGGCTATGAAGGGTATGCTGGAGCCTACCTTCAAGGAAGCGATTCTGGGGCATGCCGAAATACGCCAGATATTCAAGGTTTCCGGCGTAGGTACCATCGGAGGCTCTTATGTGACCGACGGTAAGATCACGAGGAACGCTGAAGTGAGAATTGTAAGAAACGGAATTGTTGTTCATGAAGGCAAGCTGGAGTCCTTAAAGAGGTTCAAGGACGATGCCAAGGAAGTTGCGCAGGGCTTTGAATGCGGCTTGTCCATTGAAAAGTTTAATGACATAAAAGAAGGCGATGTTGTAGAAGCCTTTGTAATGGAAGAAGTAGCGAGATAAGCTTAGGGAGAGTAAAGGGGCTATAGGTAACAGGCTGTGAGGAACCGGGATCTTAAGGGTGTTGGTGGCGGGAAGATTGGGGCGTATATTGATATTCGTGTCTTCTTCCCGGGCACCAATCTCCTTGGTGTACCGCCCATGGCTTTTGCCTATAGCCCGTTGCCTATGGCCCATAGCCCAAACATATTGAGGAGGCGCTTTTATGGTTGATAGGATAAACAGGATATCTGAAGAAGTGAGAAAAGAAATAAGTGAAATCGTGCAAAATGAGCTGAAAGACCCCAGGCTCCCCAAAATGGTCAGTATTGTATCGGCAAATGTAACGAAGGATTTGAGATATGCAAAGGTTTTTATCAGTGTCCTGGGAAATGAAGAGGATAAGAAAAACGCATTGAGTGCGCTAAAGAGCGCGGCAGGCTTCATCCGGCGGGAAATAGGCCACAGGGTGCAGCTCCGGTATACGCCTGAAATACAATTTGAACTGGACAACTCCATTGAACACGGGGTGTATTTGACAAAGCTCATTAACGAAACGGTGAAAAACGATGATGGAACTAAATAAAATCATGTCCATATTAAAAGAGGCAGGAACCATTTGCATTCTGCCTCATGTTTCAGCCGACGGTGATGCCCTGGGCTCATGCCTGGCTCTTGGACTGGCCCTTCGCAAGCTTTCCAAGTCTGTCGATATTGTGCTGGAAGAGAAAATTCCGTACATATACGACTTTCTGCCGGGTAGGGAGATGACAAGGGTCTATGGTAATGACAGCGGTACATATGATGTGGTAGTGGCTCTGGACACGGGAGACATGGGCAGGCTTGGGAAAAGGGCCCCATTGTTCGAAGCTGCCGGCATAACGGTAAATATCGACCATCACCGGACCAATTCCGGCTTCGGCTTCTATAATTATGTCCATACGGCCTCTTCCGCGGTGGGAGAGATCGTTTACCGGATGATTAAAAAAATGGGTATTGATATGGATCTCGACATTGCCACCTGCCTGTATGTGGCCATCACTACCGACACCGGAGGCTTCAGGTTCGGAAATACCACCGCCGTGACCCATCAGATCGCAGGAGAGCTGATAAATAAAGGAGTACAGGTGGCGGAAATCTCACAACGGGTTTTTGATGCCATGTCCCTTGAGAAGCTCCGGCTTATGGGAAATGCCATCAATACGCTGGAATTGCTGGAAGACGGAAGGGTGGCCTATATTACGGTGACCGATGAAATAATGCAAAAAGTGGGTGCCGCAGATGAGGATTGTGACGGCATCGTCAACCTGGGGAGAAACGTCAATGGTGTCGAGGTTGCGGTGATGTTCAGGCAAAAGGACAGCGGCGAGATAAAATTAAACTTCAGGTCCAAAGCCTATGTGGATGTGTCGGCCATCGCCGCTGCCTACGGAGGCGGAGGCCATATAAGGGCTGCAGGCTGTACCGTAATGGAACCTCTGGACGCAATCAAGCCAAGGCTTCTGGAAGACATAAGGAAAGCCCTGAAACCCAAGAAAATTCACTCTGTTCATGAATCATAAAAAGGCAAATTTTCTTGGTCGCTAGGGAACCCTATGGTTCCCTTCGACGGATGCTATGCATCCTGAGCACCCTCCTTAATACGAGAAAGGGGATTCCCCTTTCTAAACCCCAGCATAGAAATTTACAAAGATTAGGTTTTATAAATTCCTATGCTTAAATAAATAATTTCGAAGGGAAATACAATGCCTGCGAATGAACTTGGAGGAATTCTGAATGTTCTCAAGCCTCCCGGAATGACATCCTTTGATGTGGTGGGATACCTGAGGAAGGTGCTTAAAATAAAAAGGATAGGCCATACGGGAACGCTGGACCCTGCGGCCACGGGAGTGCTGACAGTATGTGTGGGGCAGGCCACAAAAGCCATTGAATACATGGTGGATAAGGACAAGCTGTACAGGGCGGAACTGACCCTCGGAATTGCCACCGATACCCAGGACCACACCGGTGAGGTGCTGGCGTCAGGGACGGTGGATGTAACGGACGAGGATATCCGTAAGGCCTTGAAAACCTTCATCGGCAGATACCGGCAGGTGCCGCCCATGTATTCCGCCGTTAAGATCGGCGGTAAAAAGCTATATGAGCTGGCCCGCGAGGGTGTGACGGTGGAACGCGAACCCAGGGAAGTTGAGATTTTTTCCCTTGAAATAATAAATATTAAGCGGGAGATCTCCGGAACAGTGAAAATCCTGTTTGACGTTCACTGTTCCAAAGGCACATACATCAGGACGCTTTGCGCGGATGCAGGGGAGCGGCTGGGCTGCGGAGGGCATATGTCCTTCCTTGTGAGGCTTAAAGCCGGAGAGTTTGATATTGCTTCTGCAGTGACGGTGGAAGAACTGGGAGAGCTTGCGGAAAGCGGGTCTCTGAAAACCAGAATGCTTCCTGTGGACTCGGCTTTCAGAGCGATGAAAAGGCTCCAGCTTGACGCCGGGGCTTCAAGAAAGCTGGCCAACGGGGCGAGGGTGGGGTTGAAGAACCGGGAATTTCAGCCGGGAGAGACGTTAACCGTTTATGATGAAAACAACAGCTTCTTTGCCCTGGGGGAAACCTTCATGAGCAACCAGGAGCTGATGCTCAAATCAAAAAAACTGTTTGTGTAATACCAAGAAGAGAGAATGTCTGGAGAGATTGTTATGGAAGTTTTATATGGGGCTCAAAATACGAAACCGATGGAAGAATGCACCGGAGTGGGGCTTGGGAATTTTGACGGCCTGCACATCGGCCATATGTCCCTCATCAACATCCTGATAAGGGAATCCAAGCTGAATGGTTTTAAAAGCGTTGTTTACACCTTTACAAAGCACCCGGAAAACATATTGAGAAAAAAATTATTTACTCCCCTTCTAACCAAAGAGAGCAAAAAAATCGAGCTGCTGGGGGAGACGGCTTTGAACTACCTGTACTTTGACGTGTTTGACGAAAACTATTCCAGGATGGAGCCGGAGGAGTTCGTCAAAAAGGTGCTTGTGGAAAAACTGAAAGTTAAAATCGCCGTAGCGGGCTTTGACTACCGTTTTGGCTACCAGGGCAAAGGTGACATAAATCTGCTGAAGGAATTGGGGAAAAAATATAAATTTCATGTCATTGCAATCCCCCCCATCAAGATTGACGATGAGGTGGTGAGCAGTACAAAAATAAGGCAATACGTGGCCAAAGGGAAAATGGATTCAGTATTCAAGCTGCTGGGCAGGCACTATTCCATTACTGCGGATGTGGTGAGTGGCCGGCGTGTCGGCAATACCATCGGCTTTCCTACCGCCAACATCTGTCCTGAGGGCTACCTCATCCTTCCTCACAATGGGGTATACATAACCAAGACCATGCTGGAGGACAGGCTTTACGAAAGCATTACCAACATAGGCTACAATCCCACCTTTGAGGACCAGAAAAACCTCACGGTGGAGACCCATATCATCGATTTTGAAAAGGATATCTACGGGAAAAAGATTGAAGTCTTCTTCCTGAAAAAAATACGCGATGAGAAAAAGTGCGATACCATCGAAGAGCTGAAAGCAGTGATCATGAGCGATTTGACGAAGGCCAGACAGTACTTCAGCGTATACGGGAATTAAAAAAAGTGGCGGATGCCACTTTTTTTCTTTCCCATCACATCTTTAAGCCCTGGCAAGCTTCAACCGGTTGATCGCCGATTTTAGATTGGGGATTGCGAGGATGGCCAGGCAGATCACCATGTCCGGCAGCATATAGGAGCCGTTGTAGCTAATGGAGTACCAGAACACATTTTGGCCTGCCTCCTGTGCGAATTGCCCGAAGAACAAGACGCCTGAAAGAAAGTGGCACGCAAACCTCAAAAAGCTGCCGGCCACGGCTCCCAGGTAGATATTCTCCTTGAAAGCCCCCGCCAGTCCCAGCAAAGCAAAGGGAATGGGATAGTCCAGCAGGAACTGGATGGGGTTGACGAAAAAGGGCTCCTGCAGGTAGTGCAGGAGGCCGAAGCAAAAACCTGCGGCCATTCCGGCTCTTGGGCCCGCCACATAGGAAAATACAAAGATGGGCAGCATGCTGGCCACGGTGATGGTCCCTCCATTGGGCAGCTGAAGGATCTTGATATACCAGAGGATAAAAGCCAGAGCAATGGAGAGTGACGCATAGGTAAGGGTCCGGGTGTTATAGGCTGTTTTCCTGCTGATGACGGCAAGGATTACGACCAGAACGATTAAAGCCCCCAGAGATATCAGCGCCGTAGGCGTAAGCAGCATGGACAGGTAATCAAAAATAGGTACGGTAAACATGGAATATTCCCCCTTCGATCGAAGTCTCGAGTCATATGGATACCTTGTCTCAATTTTTTATTATACCAGTATTTATAATTATTGCCACAGGGAATTCGTTTAAATCTGCGGTGAGGTTACATTATAAGTTGAAATACAAAAAACCAAGAAATGAGTTATAATGGGAGTGTGAACAAACCAAATCATCACAGTGGGGATAAGGGGGATTTTAAAATGATCAACGTACCTGAAGTGAAATTAGGAATAGCAGCCGTATCAAGAGACTGCTTTCCCATGATGCTGTCGGAGTCAAGAAGAAAAGCCGTTGTAAAGGAATATCAGGAGAAGTACGGAGAGATTTATGAATGTCCAACTTGCATTGAAAGCGAGGTGGATATGAGAAAAGCTCTGGCCCAGCTGAAGGAGGCCGGATGTAATGCGCTGGTCGTCTTTCTCGGCAATTTCGGTCCGGAAACGGCTGAAACATTGCTGGCGAAAGAATTTGGCGGTCCTGCCATGTTTGTTGCGGCGGCAGAAGAGACGGGAGATAACCTGATCGGCGGACGGGGAGATGCCTATTGCGGAATGCTTAATGCCAGCTATAACTTAAAACTGAGGGAGATTAAAGCATACATACCCGAATATCCTGTCGGCGATGCCGGCGACTGTGCCGCCATGATCAATGATTTTGTCCCTATCGCAAGAACCATCCTCGGACTTCATAATCTAAAGATCATAGGCTTCGGTCCGAGGCCCCAGGATTTCCTTGCCTGTAATGCGCCCATCAAGCAGCTTTACAACCTGGGGGTGGAAATCGAAGAAAATTCGGAACTGGATTTATTCGAAGCATACAACAAACATGCAGGCGATCCCAGAATTTCCGAAGTGGTAAAAAGTATGGAAGAGGAACTGGGAAAAGGAAATATGAAGCCGGAAATCCTTCCCAAGCTGGCACAATATGAAATTACATTGCTGGACTGGGTGGAGGCACATAAGGGGTCAAGAGAGTTTGTTGCCATCGCGGGCAAATGCTGGCCTGCATTCCAGACACAGTTCGGATTCGTTCCCTGTTACGTAAACAGCCGGTTGGCGGCAATGGGAATTCCCGTATCCTGCGAGGTGGATATTTACGGTGCACTAAGCGAATTTATCGGTACCTGCGTAAGCCTGGATGCGGTAACCCTGCTGGATATTAACAATACCGTGCCCAAAGACATGTATGAAGGAGAAATAAAAGGCAAATTCAACTATAACTTTACCGATACCTTTATGGGCTTCCACTGCGGCAATACCGCAACCAAGAAACTGGCTTTCTGTGAAATGAAGTATCAGATGATCATGGCAAGAAATTTGCCGGAGGAAGTAACACAGGGCACATTGGAAGGAGACATCATTCCCGGAGACATTACGTTCTTCCGCCTGCAAAGTACGGCAGATGCCAAATTGCGCGCTTATGTGGCCCAGGGGGAAGTGCTGCCCGTCAGAACAAGGTCCTTTGGCGGTATCGGTATCTTTGCCATCGAAGAAATGGGCAGGTTTTACCGGCATGTCCTGATAGAAAAGAATTATCCTCATCATGGTGCGGTTGCTTTCGGACACTATGGGAAATTGATTTTTGAAGTGTTTAAATACCTGGGAGTAGAGGATATCGGCTTTAATCAGCCAAAGGGCATGCTCTACCCGAAAGAAAATCCCTATGCATAAACCAGGCCGCATCCGGCGTTGAAATTCAGCATGGTCTATGACTTGGCCATTTACACATTGAAGGAGCGGAGGGTATCAGCTTATATTGATAGGGGGGAGTATCCCCCCTTCAAATTGAATAATTGACGGAAAATGTCAATACCTACCGGCTAAATATTGCATATTCTGGTATGAACTGTTATAATTGGAATGAAAAATAGTTCTATAGGCTCAGCTCGTAATGGTGCTATAATCCCTGCATTTGGATTTCATATAATAATTGTCAAGGAGGGATTGCAAATGCCCTGGTGCCCTAAATGCCACATAGAGTACAGAGGCGGTTTCAAAATTTGCAACGATTGCAAGACGGAACTGGTTGAAGAGCTGGAAATTGAAGAGGAAGAACCGGTTGAGTTGGACACGGAGTCATTTTTGATAGAAGTGGGTGATAACATTCACGCCGATATGCTGGAAGCGAAGTTGAATGCCGGCAGAATACCTGTTTTGAAGAAGTATAAAGAGACAGGCGGATACCTCAGTATTTATATGGGAATCACATCCTATGGCGTGGACTTGTACGTACCTACGAAGTTGCTGGAGAAAGCAAAGGAAATTATATCAACAGAGGGTGAACCCGAAGAGGATGAAGAACATGAACGCTCTGATGCTATGGAAGACACGGATTTAAAGGATATGGAGCAAGTGTATCAAAAGAAAAGACAGTTCCGCGCATGGATAATAATTTTAGTATTTGTGCCGGGACTCATCTGGTTGATATATGCTCTGATTATGGCACTTTTGGAGAAAAGGTTTTAAAGGCCACTTGACAGCGAGGGAAAAAATGGTATAATAAAATCTAACCAACCAGTTAGTTAATAGGAGAATAAACGATATGGAGCAGATAGAAAATAACGAATCCAGGGAAAGAATCCTCAATGCTTCGGTAAAGCTGTTTTCAGAAAAAGGTTTTGATGCGACGAGGGTCAATGAGATCGCAGAGGCGGCAAAGGTCAACAAAGCTCTCATATATTATTATTTTAAGAGTAAGGAAGAAATACTGGATTACTTGCTGGATTCCCTTTTTAATAGTGTGACCTCCATCGCCATAGATTTTATTCATGAGAATATCGTGCAGATGATTAAAGACGGCCGCCTGGATATTGAGAAAAACCGTTTTCATTTTATGGACGAGGAAGCTTTTGAGTTTTTTCTGCAGCAGGCGGACATTTATTTTGAGAAGTTAGTCGATTATGTGCTGGAGCGCAGAGATATTATCCGTATCCTTTTGCTGGAGTCTCTCAAGAACGGCAAGCACCACGATGCCCTATTCCGTTTTACGGATTTAGTAAAGGAAAAAGATGAAAATCTGGTTTTCAAAATGATCCGGGATGCAGACAGCGATTTTAACTTTCCGGATGATATGGTAGTATACAAGTTTTTCTTTTCCTTTATGCCGTATATCAATTTTGCCGCTTATTTTGAGGATTACCAAAAGAGTAGTTCCTTAAGCGGCCAGGAGATTCGCAGTTCTTTTCTGCGTTCAGTCAGGGTGGCTACTTTTCCTTTAGTCTCAGGAAAGGATATATTGCTGTTGCATAAAGCGATGGAATGGTAAGTGAATGATTTCAGACCCGAATGTTAAAAAACAGAGGGTTTGAAATCTTTATTTATAGTTTTTATTAACCAAACGGTTAGTTAAATAAATTGAATCGTAAAATGAGGCGAAAGAGATAGAACGAAGGATCCGACGGTCATTTGAGTATATAAAGGGGGGAAACCGGATGGAACCGATTATTACGGTAAAAGATGTGGTAAAAGAGTATGTCATGGGTGAGATAAGAATACGTGCCGCCGACGGCATATCCTTTGAGGTTGGCCCAGGAGAGCTGGTGGTGGTTCTCGGACCCAGCGGGGCGGGGAAAAGTACGGTTTTGAATATTCTGGGAGGCATGGACTTTCCAACCTCCGGAGAGGTCTGGGTAGAGGGGAAGGACATCGCCAGGTTTAATCCCCATGAATTGACGATGTACAGAAGAAAGCATATCGGTTTTGTGTTCCAGTTCTATAATCTTATGCCGAATTTGACGGCCCTTGAGAATGTGGAGATTGCAGCTCAAATATGTGAGAATCCCCTGGACCCGGTTTCGGTGCTTAAGAATGTGGGCCTGGGTGAAAGAATGTCCAATTTTCCCGCACAGCTTTCAGGCGGTGAGCAGCAGAGAGTGTCCATCGCCAGAGCTGTTGCAAAAAATCCCACACTGCTTTTATGTGACGAGCCCACCGGCGCGCTGGACTATATAACCGGCAAAACCATCCTGAAGCTGCTTCGTGACGTAAACCGCGATTTTGAAAAGACGGTGATGATCATAACCCATAACAGTCCCATTGCACAAATGGCGGATAAGGTAGTCAGGGTCAAGAACGGCAAAGTAGAGTCGGTGGAATTGAATGATGACCCGCTGCCCATAGAAAGGATTGAGTGGTAATGTGGATTTTTTTAAAGAAGTTTTACAGGGACCTGGGAGAATCCAAGGGACAGTTCATCTCCGTTCTGGTTGTTGTCATCATCGGGGTAATGTTTTATACAGGCCTGCATTCTGCCCTGGAAAGCCTTTCATGGGCAGCGGAAAGCTACTTCAGGGAATACCGTATGGGCGATCTGTGGGGCTCTATGTACCGGGCCCCGGAAGGAATAGTCAAGAGGATCGGTGCAATCCCCGGGGTCAAAATGGTTACGGGAAGAGTGGTACAGGATGTGAGGATCAGCATGGAGAAACGGGAAGCCATGGTCAGGCTTATTTCCCTTCCGGACGAAAAAGAGGATATCGTCAATGACATTCAATTGAGGTCCGGCAGCTATTTTTCCAGTGATGCAGGAAATCAATGTATCGTATCCGAGAACTTTTTCAAAGCTCACGGGCTGACAATGGGGCAGACGATAGAACCTATTGTAAACGGGGACAGGGTGAAGCTGAAGGTTGTAGGGACGGCAAAAAGCCCCGAATATACCTATGAGGTCCGTGAAGCCAGCGAATTGATACCCGACCCCGAAAGATTCGGCGTGGTTTACGTGAAAAAATCGTATTTGCAGTCCATCCTGGATTTTAAAGGGTCGATCAATGATATAAGCGTACTGCTCACACAGCAGGCCGATATCAAGAAGGTCAAGTCTGAAATGGAAAGGATATTGAATCAGTACGGGCTTGCCGGCATTGTGGAAAAAAAGGACCAGCTCAGCTACAATATGCTCAATACGGATATAAGCTCTTTTAAATCAGTGGCTGCCATTTTCCCTATGCTTTTTTTCATCGCATCAGCGGTGATCATTTATATCACCATGACCCGGATGATAGAAAACCAGCGGATGCTGATGGGTGTGCTGAAAGCTTTGGGCTACGGCAATACGGAAATTATGCTCCACTATCAGACCTATCCTTTGCTGGTGGGAATACTGGGGAGTATGATCGGGGCATTGGTGGGAGTGCTGCTGGTAGGAAAAGGCCTACTGAATTTATTTAACTCGTTATATAATTTACCTGTCGTGGAGACTGCCGTTCATTTGAGGACTGTTCTCCCTGCAGCCCTTCTGGCCCTGGCCTTCTGCATTGCCGCAGGCTACAATGCCTGCAGGAAGGAACTCAGTGTGGTACCTGCTGAAGCTATGAGGCCCAGGCCCCCGGCCTCCGGGAAAAAGCTGGTTCTTGAGGGCCTCCGGCTGTTGTGGGGAAATATCAACTTCAGCTGGAAAATCATACTGAGAAATCTTTTCCGGTATAAAAAGCGTTCTGCAATGGCTTCCATCGGAATCATCTTTTCAACGGTGTTGCTTTTGATTGCGCTGGGGTTTCAAAATTCTATGGATTTTCTGATGGAGGAGCAATTTCATAAAATACAGAGATTTGATATAAAAATCAATCTCACCAGGATGATGAATACCGATGAGCTCGATTACATAAGGAGCATCGATCATATCCAGACGGTAGAGCCGATCCTGGAGAGCGGAATGGAGCTGACCAGCGGGTGGAGGAAAAAGGACATAGGACTTATCGCCCTTAGCGCCGGCTCAAAGCTATATGGGGTTTACGACAGTTCAGGCAATCCGGCGAAGCCGCCGCAGGACGGGATACTGCTCCCCGTGCGCCTGATGGATACCTTGGGCCTTAAGCCGGGAGACACGGTGTATCTCAAGTCCTTCTATCCCGGAAAGAATGAGGATAAAGATAAGAAAGAGGTGAACATCAAAGGTGCTACTTCGCAATTTATCGGGCAAAGTGCAATCTGCAGCACCGATTACCTCAACGAGCTGCTGAAGGAGGGAGTTGTGTCCAATGCGGCCTATATCCGACTGGCGGATTCCGGATATGAGAAGCAGGTAATGGAAAGCTTGAAAGACATCCTGGCCATCAGCACCATTCAATCAAAGGCGGAGATCATCGCCAATACGGAAAAGATGCTTGAATCCTTGAACGGCATCATTGCCTTCATGATACTGGGAGCGGGTATTCTGGCCTTCGCAGTCATTTACAACATAACCAATATCAATATTTTCGAACGCAAAAGAGAGATTGCTACCCTGTCAGTGCTGGGGTTCACTTCACGTGAGCTTAAAAGCCTGGTATTCAATGAGAACTTCTTTTTAAGCATCTTTGGGGCATTGGTGGGCATCCCTCCGGGAAGATTTTTTGCCGGGCTTGTAATAAAAATGCAGGCCACCGATAACATGTATCTGCCCCTGGTGCTGAACCCTTCAAGCTATGTTATTACCGTATTGATGATCATTGTTTTTACCATAACGGCAAATTTGCTGCTTACGAGGAAAATCCTGTCCATTAACATGGTTGAGTCGCTGAAAAGCGCAGAATAATGCAATGTAAAGGAGGTCAAACCGATGAAAAAGAAAAAACTGTGGGTTTTGGCGGCCGGGATAGTATTCATCGCCTTCCTGGCGTTTATGGTGTTTGCAAAACAGGGGACGGAAGCGTCTGTAACGGAGGTGAAACGGGGAGAGATAAAGAAGTACGTGGAGGATATGGGCACTGTCAAATGCACGGAACTGAAAAGCGTGAGCATCGAGGGCAGCGGCCTGATACAAAATGTAGCCGCCGAGGTGGGACAACAGGTGAAAAAGGGTGAGCTGCTGCTTTCCATGGAGAAGAGCCAGCTTGAAATACAGTTGAAGAATCTGGACGAAAAAATAAAGGAGATCAAGGCAAGCTTTGAGGGCAGTGATATCAAGAATTATGCAAGCAGTGTGGAAAAGGCGAGAATTGCAGTTGCCCGGTCAAAGGACGCATATGCGGTGGCTCTGGAGGATTTCGGCAAGGTTAAGAGTCTGGCTGAGGCAGGGGCGGCAAGCAATGCGGAGCTGAAACAAAAAGAGGAAGCCCTGGGAAGCGCAGAGGCCCTGATGAAGACTGCCCAACTGGATTTGCAGCAGATACAGGCAAACACTCCCGACAGCGTAACGGCAGTCTACAAGGCACAGCTGGAGCAGGTCGTACTCAGCAGGGAAAGCATCCTGCACAGCCTGGAAAAGCAGGAAGTGGTTTCCCCCATCGACGGCGTGGTTCTGGAAAGATACGCAGAGGTAAATACGGTAGGGACACCCGGTACGGTCGCCTTTGTTATAGGCGATGTGAGCAGGCTGGAGATCGAGGCGGATGTTCTGGCTGACGAGGTTTCCAATGTCAAGCTGGGGGATGGGGTTGAAATAACGGAAAGATCCGATCAAAAGCATACCATTGGAGGAAAAGTTGTAAAAATAGCGCCAAGCGCCGTGGCTGTTACTTCGTCACTGGGGGTCAACCAGAAAAGGGTCGCCGTTACCATTGAGCCGGCAGGCCAATCAGAACGGCTGCGTCCCGGCTATGAGGTGGATGTAAGAGTAATCACCGAGAGAAAGGACGGCGCGGTATTGGTGCCCGCAAGCTCGGTATTTGATTACAAGGGGAAAGACTGTGTGTTTACCGTGTCTGATGGGAAGGCCCTTTTAAAAACCGTACAAAAGGGGATACAGGACGGAGAGTATGCGGAGATTATTGACGGTTTGAAGGAAGGGGAGCGGGTGCTGGCCACCCCTGATATAAATATCAAGGAAGGTACGCGGATAAAACCGGAGAATTCCGCAGAACAGTGAGGCAACGTGCCCTATTTTTTCTTCAAACCTGCCAGCGCATTCAACGGCTTCAAAGCGGAATAACCCAGCTTAAGCACATTGAGCTTATTCCATTGATAGACCAGGGAATTGACCCCCGGCAAACCGAGGGACCGGATCAGCAGGTCATAGGCTTTGTTGTCAAGTATGTTAAAGACCTTTCTGAATTCCAGCAGCTTCCTATTTATATCCACCACATCTTTGATCGCCGCTTCGTAATCCGTTCCATAAGCGACGGATTTTGCGGCCTCGCTGGCGGTGACGATAGAGGGGAAAACACCGAAGCCCAGCAAAGGGTCCAGACACCCACCGGCGTTGCCGATAAAAAACAGGTTGTCAACCCGGTGGGGGGATACAAAGCCCGAGTAATGAACCCGTTTAAAGGTCTCCAATATTTTGTAATTGATGCTCTCCGTTTTTGTAAATGTATCCCAGTATACATCGACCGCTTCCGGTCCGATTCCGTCGACAGCCAGTGCAATACTGGCTTCCCTGTCATTAAAAGGGGCTAAATAGGCATAGCCGGATTTGCAATAATCTTTATTAATCCAGACAATAAAGGTGTCGGTGTCAAAAGTCCCGCTGACAACGGCACCTTTTACACTCATATGGATATTATCCTGCCATATGCCCAGTTCTTTCGCTTCGGAAGGGCAGCCGCTGGCCACCACCACATAATCGTAATCTTTTTTTAAATCTTTGTAATCGGCCTCGGTATTTAAAAAAATCTTGCATTGCAAATCCTTGGCCAGCAGGTTGTCGATGGTATCGGATCCGGCGCCGCGGTGCAGGAAATATCCCAGATTGCCGGTGATGGTGGTGCTTGCGGAGGGACTATTGTGGACAACTTTTTTAACTATCGCCGA
The DNA here is from genome assembly GCA_023424965.1 of Bacillota bacterium. GTDB lineage: Bacteria > Bacillota > Clostridia > Acetivibrionales > JAFADI01 > JAFADI01. The sequence goes on along the minus strand of JAFADI010000062.1, from coordinate 51,200 downwards.
GGGTTTTAAGTTTATATTGTAATGATAATTCAAATACCGTAATGGGTCTTTAATGGGCCTCAGCACAATTTCCAGAGCCGCACCCACATGCCTGTATGGCTCTGCCAGATCGCTATTTCGTTCAAAGAGGTGGGCGGTTATTCCCGCTCTTTGCAATTGTATCGCACATACAATGCCTGAAAGCCCGCCGCCAATGATTGCAACTCTCAAAATGACACCGCTCCTTTACTATATTTAATAGGATTTGTGTTTTTGCCGTAAATATACTGAAAATTCTTTGACGGTACCGCAATTCATAACACATTTGTAATATTTCTGATAGGCAAAATGTAACCGCACTATGGTATAATAAAATTCACTGCGGATATAATGGAAGGCTGAAATTTGAGACTTTTTAATTTTATCGCCGTATATAGTAATTGATATGGTTTGAGCTTGTGCTAAGTGCCAAAGAATGCGAGGTCAATAAATGATCATAAGAATCGATAGCCTTGGAAAGGTGTACAGGAACGGGAGCATCGAAGTGGAGGCTTTGAAAAATGTAAATATGGCCATTGAAAAAGGGGAGTTCGTGTCCATCATGGGCCCTTCAGGCTCCGGAAAGTCAACGCTTATGAATATCATAGGCTGTCTGGACAGGTCAACCTCCGGGGTTTACGAGCTGGACGGAGTGAACATTTCCGCCCTTGACGACAGGGAACTGGCCAGAATAAGGAATCTTAAAATCGGATTTGTGTTCCAGTCCTTTAACCTGCTCCCCAGAATGAGTGCCCTGGGCAACGTGGAACTGCCCATGATATATGCCGGTGCCAACGCAAAGCAGAGGAAAAACAAGGCCATCGAAGCCCTTGACCGGGTGGGCCTGGCAGACAGGATGCACCATAAGCCCAATGAAATGTCCGGAGGACAGAAGCAGAGAGTGGCAATTGCCAGGGCACTTGTAAACAGCCCTGCCATACTTCTGGCGGACGAACCGACGGGAAACCTGGACAGTGCATCGGGTGAAGATATCATGGCCGTATTCCAGGAGCTCAACAGGGAGGGTGTGACCATCATCATGGTAACGCACGAACCGGACATAGGAGAGCATACCAAGCGGATTGTGAGCTTCCGGGACGGAATGCTGAAGACGGATGTTTGGGTTCCCCATCCCATTGACGCCAGGGATGTCATAAACGCCCGCAGGGCGGAAGAAGCCATATAAATAGGAGGTTGTCATGGAAACTGTGAAATTTGGAATAGGAAATGAAACTCCCCCCACAGGCAAAATGAATTTTCTTCAACGGGTTGTTGGAATCATCACTTCTCCCGCCGAAGTCATGAAAGACCTGTCAGAAAAGCCGAGAATCCTCTTTCCCATATTGGTTGCGGCTCTGGGAACCTTGATATTTTATCTGCTGAGGCTGGATCTTTTCAAGGAATTTTCCACACATGTGGTTGAGCTGGGTCTGGAGCAGAGCAATCAGGCTATGACGCCACAGCAGGTGGAGGCCGCCAAAAGCATGGGCTGGTGGATAACTCTGATTGCCACACCCTTTACCGGTCTTTTTCAATGGTTCATAAGCGCCACCGTAATGTTCGGACTTGCAAAGCTCCTTAAGGGAGAAGGCAAATACAAGCAGTATCTTTCTGTTGTGGGATATTCCTCCGTGGTAATTGTGCTGTCGCTGTTGATAACCTTTGCCGTATCCTTTTTTACCAACAGCATCATGCTGGATTCCTCCCTTGCAAATCTGACCAACTTGTTTGCCCCGGGGCTTAAAGGAAGCTTCCTGTACGGAATCATCCGGGGAATTGACCTGTTCATAGTATGGCAGTACTGCGTCATTGGCATCGGGATCGCTGTTGTAAGCAAGCTGAGCAAAGCAAAGGCATACGGCATAGCAGCCCTCCTGTGCGCAGTATATATACTGATGTCCGCCAACAGTCTGAGAATGCTGTAAAAGGCCTTTTGCAACACAAAATATCTGGAAAGTGGAGATAGAGATGAAAAAGAAAGTAATTATCGGAAGCCTGATAGCTGTAATCATCATTGCGGTTGTAGCGGCCAATATAGTGAAGAATGCGGGTTCTGTAACGGCCTTTTCAAGCGGTAAGACCTTTGAGGTCACCGTAAAGCAAATAGAAAAAGGGAGTATTTCCTCCTCCATATCCGCCAGTGGCGTGATCGAAGAGGTCGACAAACAGGAGGTTTATTTCGAAACACCTTTGAAGGTGAAAAAACTTCTGGTGGAAAAGAATCAAAAGGTGACCAAAGGCCAGAAGCTGGCGGAATTCGATATGGATTCCCTTCTGTCGGAGCTGGAGAAAGCGAAGGTCACCAGGGAAGTGCAGGAGCTGGCCATCAAAAAGCTGCAGTCCTCCGATGGTACGGCCGCCAATAACCTTAGAAGCGCGCAGCTCAATTATGATGAGAAAAAGAAGAATTACGACAACAGCAAAAATCTTTTTGACAGCGGTGCCGTATCCAGGACTGAACTGGACCAGGCAAAGAAAGCCTATGACGATGCTGAGATCGCCCTTAACAATGCCAGGCTTGCTTTAGGCAGCCAGAGCATCGATGTCCAATCCCAGCAGCAAAACCTGAAATCTACTTTGCTGGCGATTTCAGACATTGAAAACAAGATCAAAAAAATAGAAGAAAGCTCTGCAAGCCCTATCGATGGGGTGATTTCAGAGATAAACGTCCAGGAGGGCGGCTTTACCAGCAGTATGACGCCCACCTTCAAATTCATTAATGCCGATAAGCTTAAAGTAAAGGCAGATGTCAAGGAATTCGACATAAAGAAGGTGGAAGTAGGTCAGGAAGTGGCAATAAGCGGGGACGCCATTGAGAAAAGCGACGGTGTGACAGGCAAGGTGACCAGTATCTCTCCCGCCGCCAAAAAGAACACCACGGCAACGGGAGATGAGACGCTCATAGAAATTGAAGTTGAAATCGTAAAAGGGCATCCGGTGCTTAAGCCCGGTCTCAGCGTCACCTGCGACGTGGTGACCAACGTAAGGAACGATGTTCCCCTGGTTACCTTTGAAATGCTGAGGGAGGACAAGGACGGAAACAAGTTCGTGTTTGTGGTGGGCAAGGACAACATCCTGGAAGAACGGCCCGTCAAGCTTGGAGTCACTTCGGAGCTGGATGCCGAGGTGGTGGAGGGCTTGAAAGAGGGGGAAACCGTGGTGGAAAAAGTCCAGCCGAGCATGAAGAGCGGCTCCAAGGCCAAAATAATCAAGGGAGAAGAGGAATGAGGTTGAGCCTATGAATTTTTCGGAAAGCCTGAAGCAGGCCCTGGACAGCCTGAAGGCCAATAAGCTCCGTTCCTTTCTTACCATGCTGGGCATCATCATGGGGGTTTTCTCCGTTATCACCATCGTGGCCATAGGAAATGCGGCCCAGGCCTATATGGACGCCCAGTTTGAAAAGCTCGGAGCCAATATAATACAGATCACCCCAAGCTCAAAAACGATAAATGCCAACGACTGGCTTACACTGCAGGATGTTGAGATGATAAAAAAGGTCGCTCCTGAGATAAAGAACATTGCTCCCATTGTGCAAAAGAACAACGGCGGCGAAGTTAGGATGGGTTCAAGAACCCGGGATGCGGTAGTGGTGGGACTTACCTCACAATCCAAGGAGTTCAGCCCCATCGATATGGCGGCGGGAACCTACCTGACGGATATCGACAACTCCACAAGGGCCAACATATGCGTGGTGGATGAAACCTTTGCAAAGAAATACTTCAATAAAACAAACATCGTGGGAGAGTACGTAAACCTCAAACTGCCCAGCGGAGAAACGGTGAAACTGAGAGTGAGCGGGGTAATCAAGAGCGAGGGCAACATGTTCGAGGACATGATGGGGGATGACTACCCGGTAATATTGCGGGTCCCCATTTCCACGGCCATGGCCCTGTACAATACCAAAAAGATAGACGAAATTGATGTTTCTGTTGTAGAAAAGGATAAACTGCAGGAAATCGGCCAGCGCATCATCAAGGCGCTGGAATTCAAGCACAACAACAAGGACAAGTACAGGGCGATGAACTCGGCAGACATGCAGAAATCCCTTTCAAATGTAATGGGAGTCATCTCCGCCGTACTGCTGGTCATTGCCGTAATCACCCTGATCGTGGGAGGCATCGGCATTGTAAACATCCTGCTTGTTTCGGTGACGGAGCGCATAAGGGAAATCGGAATAAGAAAAGCGCTGGGAGCTCAGAAAAAGGACATCATCATGCAGTTCCTCACGGAATCGGTAATCATGACGGGCTTCAGCGGTCTGATAGGGATTGTGCTGGGAATTGTGGCAGGCGCCGTCATATCGGCAATTATAAAAATACCTCCCGTGGTGGACGTTGTCGTCATAACCGCATCCTTCCTGGGTTCGGTGGCGCTGGGACTGATCTTTGGGGTTTATCCCGCCAAGAGGGCTGCGGACCTGGATCCTATTGAGTCCTTGCGGTATGAGTAAGAGCCGTCCTAAGGGACGATTAAAATAAATTTCTGTGGGAGATGGTATTCCTGCCTTTTCGCTTGGACTGGTAAAGGCCTTCGTCGGCGACGGCGATCAATTCCTTTTCTGTCCGGGCGTCGTTGGGGTAGTTTGCCAGACCGATGGAAACAGTAAAGTGCGGAGCCTCGGTCTCCGCCACTTTTTTTCTGAACCTCTCCGCAATGAGCCTGGCCTGTGGTATTGAAGCTCCCGGCAGAAAAATGATGAACTCGTCGCCCCCGTATCTTCCCAGGACATCGATTTCCCGGATGCTGTTTTTGGTGATGGCAGCCAGCTTACGGATGCACTTGTCTCCTTCAATGTGTCCCAGGGTATCGTTAATGGTCTTGAAATTGTCAATGTCGAACATGATGATGGAGAATTCCTTTGTGCCTTTTGCTTCGATCTGGCTGTTGATCAGTTCAAGGATGGCCGCTTTGTTGTAGGCCTTTGTGAGCGCGTCGGTTTTGGATATGCTCACCAGCTTTTCGTTGGAACGCTCGATCTCAAACACTCTTTTCTTAACTTCCAGGTCCAGATTCTTGTTGATCAGTTCAATCTTTTTTTCGGCTTCACGGACTTTGACCGTAAGCTGGCTGTAAATTTCCCGGTGAAAATAAAGGGAAAACAGGAAAAACGCCGTTGCCCTTAAAGTGAGCGGCAGGTATTGCAGGATGTCCTTCAAACCGAAAGAAACGGCAATGGAAGAGCCCATAAAGCAAAGCAGGGCCCAGAACAAAAGTGCCCTGTTGCCGCCGGACTTTCGAAGCAGGTATAAATTCAGAAGAGAACCGGCCATCGTCAGTGGCAGATAGGCTGTATCGGATATAATCAGACCCGGCAGTTCGCTTATGTTGAAAACCGCCGACAGTATTAAAAAAGGCAAAGCCAGGAGAAAAAGCCTGATGGGGGAAGCGTACCTTTCCACGGATTTTAGGGCCAGCAGCACGAACAGGATAAATACCAGCAGGATATCGGAGGATTGGGAAAGGGCGTAAGAGAACAGGTCCCTGGACAAAAGTGAAGTACAGGCGAGGGTGAAGGGGACGATAAAAGCGCTTCCCAGCAAACTCAGCCTTGTAGGCTTAAGATTCAGGCACAGGGTATAGGCAAAGATGAAGAAAGTGAAACAAAGTGTAACGATGAGGTACAACTGGTCTGAAACATACGAAAAATACATAAGTCAACACTCCCGGCCCAGAATGAGTTTGGGGAACATATATGTCCATAAACTACTATATAGTTGAATACCGTACAATGTCAACAAAAAAGAGGGCTTTGGTCAACCCTCTTTTATCTTGCAAATCTTCTGTTTATGAGGTATCCCCAGAAGAACCCTTTTATAAAGACAGCCGCCAGTATGCCCACTGCCGTGCCTGCACCCAGGGTAAGCACTGTTTCGTCCTGTGGTTCTTCCTTTTTCTTATATACTCTCGGATGCTTTCTGTATTTTGTGTGTTCCATGACAATCCCTCCGAATTTCAATCCTCGCCTCGGTATTTTTGGCTGCAGCATTAGTATTTTCAACAATGCCGGATTTTATGAGGGATTGTTGGCTCTCAGATATTAAATTCTTCCTTGATCGATTCGATTGCCTTATCCACGTCCTTCTCATAGATGAGATAGGAGATATCCACCTCGGAGGTGGTGACGAGCTTTATTTCAATGCCGTTGGCCGCCAGTACGGTGAAAAGCCTTGCTGCAACGCCGGACAAATTTTTCATTTCCTCACCGTAAATGGATAATTTTGTGTTGCCGGCATCCACTTCAATGGTGAGACCCGGCACTTCCTTCTTGAACCTGTTCAGTGCGCCAAGGGCTTTGACCAGGTCCTCCGAAGGCAGGCTGAAGGACACGCTTATACTGCCTTTGTACGGAGGGGTTTGGCTGATCATATCGATATTTATCTTCTGTTCGGCAATGGAATTGAAGATACCGGATATAATATTGATGTTGTTGGGCAGCTTATCTACCGTAACAAGGGCTACGTTGTAAGTAACGGACATGTTTGTAACCGGTTTGTTCGACATACATCACACCTCCCGTGCTGTTTGGACACTATTGCTCCGAAATGAGGTCGTTCATATTGTACAGTCCTGGAGCCTTATTATAAAGGAATTTTGCCGCTCTTAACGCGCCGACGCCGAAAATTTCTTTGGACATGGCCATGTGGTTGATTTCGATAATTTCATCGTTACCGGCAAATATTACGGAGTGGTCACCGACGATGGTGCCCCCCCGCACGGCATGAATGCCGATCTCCGCTTTGCTCCTTTTTCTCCGGCGGGAGTGCCTGTCGTAAATATACTCCTGTTTTTGCGAAAGGGCCGAATTGATGGCGTCTGCAAGGGCCAATGCCGTACCGCTGGGAGCATCAAGCTTTTGATTGTGGTGCTTTTCCACAATCTCAATGTCAAAATTCTCTTCCAGGATCCTGGCGGCTTTTTTCACCAGTTCGATCACAAGATTGACGCCAAGGGACATATTGGCTGAGAAAAACACAGGAATATCCTTTGCTGCTGCTTCAAGATTCTTTATCTGCGAGTGGGACAAACCTGTGGTAGCCATTACCAGAGGTATCTTTCTTGAAACGGCAAAGTCCAGGAGGTTCCCGAAGGCTTCCGGGTTGGAAAAGTCAATGATCACGTCAATGCTTTCCCTGCAGTTACCCAGGTGAGTGTGGACAGGATAGGGATTTTTTTTGTTATCCGCAATATCAAAGCCCGCCGCAATATTCAATTCATCGTTCTGTTCCGCAAGGCGGGTAATCACCTGACCCATTTTGCCGTTGCATCCGCTCATTAGTATTTTTATCATCTGGCCACTTCCTTATGCAAAATCATTAACCTATTGTCAGATCAGGCCGTAGGCCTTCATTTCCGTTTTCAATGCTTCTAGATTCTTTTCGCTCATGTCCACCAGGGGCATGCGGCATTTTCCCACGTTCAAGCCCATGAGGTTCATGGCGGCCTTCACCGGAATAGGGCTCACATCGGAAAAGAGAGCCTTGATCAGGTTCAATGTTCCCAATTGCAGCTTCCTGCTGCCTTCAATATCTCCGGAGAGGAATTTGGCAACCATGTCATGGGTGTCTTTGGGGATGATGTTCGCCATTACGGATATTACGCCCTTGCCTCCCAGGGAGAGGAGCGGGACTACATGTTCGTCGTTGCCGGAGTAAACGGTGAAGTCTTCCCCGCACAGGTTTATTATATCACCAACCTGATTTAAGTTGCACTCTTTTATTGCCACGATATTTTCTATTTCCGACAGGGCCTTCACGGTGTCGGGATTGATGTTCAGGTTTGTCCTGGAAGGCACGTTGTATAATATTGAAGGAATGCTGATGCTTCCGGCAATGGCTTTGAAATGCTCGTAAAGGCCTCTCTGGCTGGTCTTGTTGTAGTAGGGGGTCACCGTGAGAATCGCATCCGAACCGGCTTCCTCCGCATATTTGCTGAGGTCTATGGCATGGCGGGTGTCGTTGCTTCCGGTGCCTGCGATGACAGGAATCCTTTTGCCCACCTTTTCCACGGCGAACCGGATGGCCGCCTTGTGTTCCTCGTCGGGCATGGTGGAAGCCTCGCCGGTAGTGCCGCAAATGACCAAAGCGTCGATGCCCTCCCTGATTTGAAACTCAATCAGTTCTCCCAGTTTGTCAAAATCTACGCCGTCTTCCGTAAAGGGTGTTACAATTGCTACGCCTGCACCTGTAAAAATAGGAGTTCTCATTAATACACATCCTTTCGATTATTATTCCAGATAGCCTTCGGCCTTAAGCAGTTCCGCCATCAGTACTCCGCCGCCCGCAGCGCCCCGGATGGTGTTGTGGGAGAGACATACGAACTTGTAATCGAAGATTGAATCTTCACGCAGTCTTCCTAACGTAATGCCCATACCGTTTTCCACATTCCTGTCCACCCTGGTCTGAGGCCTGTCGGACTGGTCGAAATAGGTGAGGAACTGGGAGGGGGCGCTGGGAAGCTTTAACTCCTGTGCCTTGCCTTTGAATTCTTTCCAGCAGCTTAAAATTTCATCCTTTGAAGGTTTATTTTTAAAGGTTGCAAACACCGCGGCCATATGTCCGTCGGAAGCTGCCACCCTGTAGCACTGGGCTGTAATTACAGGACTTTCGGCATTGACGATCCTGCCGTTTTCCACTTTGCCCCAGATCTTTAAAGGCTCTTTTTCACTCTTTTCTTCCTCGCCGCCGATGTAGGGAATCACGTTGTCAATCATTTCCGGCCAGTCACCGAAAGTCTTTCCTGCGCCTGAAATTGCCTGGTAGGTACAGGCCAGCACCTTCTCGGGCCCAAAGCCCATGAGGGCGTGCATGGGGGGAACATAGCTCTGGAGGGAACAGTTGGATTTTACGGCGATGAAGCCTTTTTTCGTTCCGAGACGCTTGCGCTGGCTTTCAATGACCGCTGTGTGCCCCGCGTTGATTTCAGGGATGATCATGGGAACATCTTCCGTCCACCGGTGGGCGGAATTGTTTGATATTACAGGGATTTCAGCCTTTGCATAGGCCTCCTCCAGGGCTTTGATCTCATCCTTTTTCATATCCACCGCACAAAATACCATGTCAACTTCGTCTGCCAGCTTTGAAACCTCCATGGCGTTTTTAACCATAATACCCTTTACTGCTTCAGGCATGGGAATATCCAGCTTCCAGCGGCCCTCAACGGCCTCTGCATAAGTCCTGTCGGCGGACCTTGCGCTGGCTGCGATGGAAACAACTTCAAACCAGGGATGGTTATCCAGAAGGGTGATAAACCTCTGCCCAACCATGCCGGTGCCGCCGACAATACCCACCTTTAGTTTCTTGTTCATGTTGTTGACCTCCTAAAATTTGAAATAAAAAAGCCGGTAACCTCGGATAGAGTACCAGCAGTTCTTTGTCAATACAATGTTCAATGCCCACATTGGCCTTGTTAAGAACCGATAGCGCTCCATCAACTCAAATTGATGACAGTTACACAGCTATTGACTGAGCAACCAGGATGTATTCGGATGGGGAATAAATCCTTCGGCATTTTACCCTTTTTATCTACCTCGCGAAATCCCATCATTTTCAGTAGATATACTATTGTAAAACGCACCTCTATGGTTTATTACTATTATATTTTAGTATATGATAACACTCGTATATTGTTGATGTCAAATATTTTTATTTCCGAGGGACTTAAAATGGATATATGTCCGGAATTCTTTTGAAATCTTCTGGACGGCCTTGTAAATTCCACCGAAGTAATGTATTATTTTGTTTTACATGGACAAAATTGTTTTGGGTGTATATCGATGAAATTAAATGATTTTTATTATGATCTTCCCGAAGAGCTCATTGCGCAGGAACCCCTGGGGGAAAGGCACATGTCCCGGCTGCTGGTTCTTGACAGGGAAACGGGGGCTATTTCACACGAAATATTCAAGGATATAATCAAATATTTTAATAAAGGGGACTGCCTTGTACTCAATGATACAAGGGTAATTCCCGCCAGACTCCTGGGTGAAAAGCAGGATACGGGAGGAAAGATTGAGTTCGTTCTGTTGAAAAGACTCAACGGCGACATCTGGGAAGTCATCTTGAAGCCCGGAAGGCGTGCAAAGCCGGGGGCCAGATTTGTTTTCGGAGGCGGGCTTTTACAGGCGGAGATTGTCGATGTGGTTGAAGAGGGCAACCGGCTTGTACGGTTTGAATACGACGGTGTTTTTGAGCAGATTCTGGAACGGGTGGGCATCGTACCGCTGCCTCCCTATATAACAAAGCGGCTTGAGGACTCGGAAAGATACCAGACAGTCTACTCCAGGTGGAAGGGCTCCGCTGCGGCCCCCACTGCCGGGCTGCATTTTACCAGGGAGTTGCTTGGAGAAATAGAAAAAACAGGCGTAGACATTGCTTGTGTGACCCTTCATGTGGGACTTGGAACCTTCAGGCCCGTAAAAGCAGAAAACATTCTGGAGCACAAAATGCATTCCGAACATTACAGCATAACGGCCGAGGCCTGCGGAAAGATCAACGGGGCCAAGACCTCCGGAAAAAAGGTGGTCGCAGTGGGCACCACCAGCTGCCGGGTGCTGGAAACGGTAGGGAACGAAGAGGGACAGGTACTGGCGGGAAGTGGGAATACGGATATTTTTATCTATCCCGGCTACCGGTTTAAAGTGGTGGATGCGTTGATCACCAATTTCCACCTTCCCGAGTCCACGCTGCTCATGCTGATCAGCGCCCTCGCCGGAAGAGAAAAGATCCTTGAAGCTTATAACGAAGCCATAAAGGAAAGATACAGGTTTTTCAGCTTTGGGGATGCCATGCTGATAAAATAAGTTGAAAAGGGGTAAACCATGGCGGCTGTAACATATGAATTCATCAAAAAGTGTAAACAAACGGGAGCGAGGCTGGGAAGGGTGCATACGCCTCACGGGTCCTTCGACACGCCCGCTTTTATGCCTGTGGGAACACAGGCCTCCGTTAAGGGCATGTCTCCGGATGAGCTGAAATCCGTTGATGCACAGATTATATTGAGCAATACCTACCACCTTTACTTAAGGCCGGGGCAGGAAATTGTCAGGGAGGCGGGGGGGCTGCACGGCTTCATGAACTGGGACAGGCCCATCCTTACCGACAGCGGCGGATTTCAGGTCTTCAGCCTGGGTGGGCTCAGGAGCATCAAGGAAGAAGGAGTTACCTTCAAATCCCACATCGACGGTTCAAGTCATTTTATTTCTCCCGAAATCGCCATTGGGATTGAAAATGACCTGGGAGCCGACATCATCATGGCTTTTGACGAGTGCATCCCGTATCCCTGCGAATACGACTATGCAAAAAAATCCCTGGAGAGGACCACCCGGTGGGCCCAAAGGTGCAAGGAAGCCCATAAGAATGTTGAGAAACAGGCTTTGTTCGGTATCGTACAGGGAGGGGTATATGAAGATTTGAGGGCACAGAGTGTTAAAGGCCTTCTGAAACTGGATTTTCCCGGATATGCCATCGGCGGCCTCAGCGTGGGAGAACCGGCGGAGGATATGTATAGAATATTGGAGTCTACCGTTCCAATGCTTCCGGAAGACAAGCCCAGGTACCTGATGGGTGTTGGGAGCCCCGACTACCTGATTGAAGGGGCTATCAGGGGTATCGACATGTTTGACTGCGTATTGCCCACCCGCATAGGAAGAAACGGTACGGTGATGACCAGCAAGGGAAGGCTGATTGTAAGGGATGCCAGGTATGCCAGGGACTACACGCCCATGGACCCCGGGTGTGACTGCTACGCCTGCAGGAACTTTACAAGGGCCTATATCCGGCATCTTCTGAAAGTGAATGAGGTGCTTGGCATCCGGCTTACTACCTGGCACAACTTAAGCTTTTTATTAAACTTGATGAAAAACGTAAGACAGGCTATAATAGAAGATAGACTTGGTGATTTTAGAAATGAATTCCTTAATGCGATGGGTAAAAAATGGTAATTAAATTTATTTTTCAGGGCTTGCACAGTACCTGGCAAAATAAAAATTTAATAAATTAGGAGGATATTTATGGAAGGTTATCAGGGTTGGGTAAGTATTATATGGATGGTGGGGTTTTTTGTCATTATGTACCTCATTCTCATTCTGCCCCAGAGAAGAAGGGAAAAGAAGACCAAGGAAATGCTCAATGCATTGCAGGTAGGGAATGATGTGGTTTCCGTCGGCGGAATAATCGGCAAGGTCATAAATATTAAGGATGATGAAGTTACGATAGAAACAAGCGTTGAGAAGACCCAGATCAGGTTGAGCAGGTGGGCCGTCAAAGAAGTCAAAAAGCCTGTGGAAGCTTAATGAGAATCCTTAGCGGAATAAAACATATTGAGCGAAAGCAGATTAAAAAAATTGCAGGATATCACTCCAATGCAATTTTTTTATGCCCCAAATTTGAAGAGGTTGTGTTCTAACTCAGGCCCTCCAAAAATAGATTATACTAGAGGACAATGCAATACCCGGGCTTAATCTATTGGAGGTGCTTTGGTCGTGAAGCAGATCACACAAGAAATCAAAACTACTTTGAATGAAAAGGTAAACTTCCTTACAATCGTAAAAGGAATTTTGATATCTTATTTAATAACAATTCCGCTGTTCATCATATTCGCCTTTGTGCTCACTTATACAAGCTTTCCCGAAAAATACATTTCACCGGTTGTTCTGATCACCACGGTGATCAGCGTCATTGCCGCAGGGTCCATTATATCCAGGAATGCGAGAAACCGGGGCTGGCTCAACGGAGCGGCGGTGGGAATACTGTACATGATCCTGCTTTACCTTTTAAGCAGTATCGTCTTCAGGGATTTCGGGGTAAACAGGTATGTGCTTACAATGCTGGTGATCGGCATACTGGCCGGAGCCATCGGGGGAATCATCGGCATCAACCTGAAGAGCGGCTCAAAGAGCAAGTATAAACGGTAATAAGCCGCATAGGACCTTTTGAAGGAAAATGTCGCAATTTTCCCCAAAAAAGTCTTTCCAACAAAGCCTTACTATGCTATAATCAATCCTGATAAAATGACTTGGGAGGGAAATGAATGAAACATATAAAAACACTCAACGGCTCAACGCTGAAGGACAGCTTGAAAAACGGGGGATGCGGCGAGTGCCAGACATCCTGTCAGTCAGCCTGCAAAACTTCCTGTACGGTTGCCAACCAGAGCTGCCAGAAAAACTAAGCTTACAGCATAACAGTAACTGCAGGAGTGCTTACTGGTATGTTACATATTTAAAGTGGAAAGTGAAGGGTTGGTATTCACTTTTCACTTTTTAATTTTATAAGGGAAACCGTGATATCTGACGGTTTCCCTGGCAGGATGCCATAGGGGTCCCTGCTTTAAATTCATAAAGGGGTTTTAAGAGGAATGATACACAGGTTTAAAATGTACGGAACAAATATCGTCGTTGATGTAAACAGCGGTGCAGTGCACCTGTTTGATGATGTGGCCTACGATGTACTGGAATACTATAAAGGAATGGATAACCGGGGCATTATGGACAGGCTGTCCTCACGCTATACCGAGGAGCAGCTTCAGGAGGCCCTGGAGGAAATCAGCGGTCTGGAAGAGAAAGGGCTGCTTTTTTCCGAGGACGTGTACAAGGATTATATGCCTTTATGGGACAGAAAGCCCGTAGTAAAGGCTCTGTGCCTTCATATATCCCATGACTGCAACCTGCGGTGCAAATACTGCTTTGCCGGCACAGGCAGCTTCGGCGGCGAGAGGACCAATATGACTGCCGGGATAGGGAAAAAAGCCATCGACTTTCTCATTAAACAGTCGCTCAATAGAAAAAATCTGGAGATTGATTTTTTTGGCGGAGAACCTCTGCTGAATTTCAATGTGGTCAAGGAAATTGTGGACTATGCTTTAAGCAAGGAAAAGGAACACAACAAGAAATTCAAATTTACCATTACCACGAATGCGCTTTTATTAAATGAAGAGAATAAAAAATATATCAATGAAAACATGCAGAACGTGGTGCTGAGCATTGACGGCCGTGAGGAAGTGAATGACAGGATGCGCTGCAGGGTCGACGGCAAAGGCTCTTACCACAACATACTGCCTAAAATAATGGACCTGGCCGAATCCAGGAACCAGGACAATTATTATGTGCGTGGAACCTTTACCCGCGAAAACCTGGATTTTTCGAAAGATGTCCTGCATTTGGCGGACCTGGGCTTCAAACAGGTGTCGGTGGAGCCGGTGGTCGCGGCAAAGGATACGGGCTATGACTTAAGGCAGGAGGACCTGCCGGTGTTGTTCCGGGAGTATGAAAAACTGGCCGGGGAGTATGTAAACAGGATAAATTCGGGGGAAGGTTTCAATTTCTTTCATTTTATGATCGACCTGAGCCAGGGGCCTTGTGTGGCAAAAAGGCTGGGAGGCTGCGGTTCCGGACACGAATACCTGGCCGTAACACCGGAGGGCGATATCTATCCCTGCCACCAGTTTGTGGGCATGGAAGACTTCAAAATGGGAAATGTCAATGGGGGAGAAATAAATACCGCCATCCAGAATACGTTTAAAAACTCAAATGTATATACAAAGAGCGAATGCGGGGACTGCTGGGCCAAATTTTACTGCAGCGGCGGATGCGCCGCCAACTCCTACCAATTCCATAAAAATATAAACATGCCTTATAAGATTGGCTGTGAATTGGAGAAAAAGAGGGTTGAGTGTGCATTGTGGATCAAAGCCGCCCAAGTGGTCTGAGAGCAGTTTAAGAAGAATTAAGGATAAAGGAGTGGAGGTCTTGATTCAGAAATACAAGAATTTTACGCCTGAGATTGATGAGACCTGTTATATTGCACCTGGAAGCGCCGTTATAGGCAAAGTGAAAATCGGCAGGAACTCCAGCGTATGGCACAATGCGGTTATCCGCGGGGATATTGAAAGGATTGCTGTGGGAGAATACTCCAATATACAGGATGGTTCGCTGCTGCATTGCGTACACAACGTGGAATTGACCATCGGAGATTATGTCACGGTGGGACACGGAGCCATCCTTCACAGCTGTAAAATAGGCGACAACTGCCTGGTGGGAATGGGAGCCATCGTATTGGACAATGTGAAGGTGGGTGACAACTCACTGATCGGTGCGGGAGCCGTTGTCACTCCCAACACGGAAATACCGGAGGGATCCCTTGTTCTTGGAAGTCCTGCAAAGGTCAAGCGGCCGCTGACGCCGGAAGAAATATCCGGCATCAAAAGCAATGCGGGGGAGTATGTGCGGCTTTCCGAAGATTATATGAATTCAGCCGGGTGATGTCTATTTTATAAAAATTGTGAAATCCTAAAAGGGACTTAAAATATTACTTCCGGTTTTGTGCGGGCCCTGCGTGGGCTGGTCGCAAGCTTTGCTTGCTGCTCGCCTATGCATCCTAGAGTCTGCGCAGGGTGTAGCAAATTATAACGGAAGTTATGTTTTAACGGTCCCTAATAATATTATAAGGAGGAAATAATTTTTATGCCGCTGGTTACGATAAATGATGTGAAGCAAAATGAAGAAATCAAGACCTTCCTGGAGATATCGGAAAGGCAGCTGAAGGCCATTGGTTATACGGAGCATTCCTTCAGGCATGTGGGATTGGTTTCTCAAAATGCCGGCAGCATCCTCAGGGACCTGGGCCATGATGAAAGGGAAGTGGAGCTGGCCAAAATAGCCGGGTTCATGCATGATATCGGCAATGCCGTAAACCGGATCGATCATGCCCATTCCGGAGCCATACTGGCTTATGACATACTGACCCGTATGGGAATGGAGCCGAAAGAAGCGGCGGAGGTCATGCTGGCCATAGGCAATCATGATGAAAATACCGGTACGGCGGTCAGCAATATTTCAGCGGCATTGATCCTGGCAGACAAATCGGATGTGCACAGGGGCAGGGTGACAAATACGGATTTTGCAACCTTTGACATACACGACAGGGTCAATTATGCCGTAGACAGTTCCAAAATCTATGTGGAGAGGGAAGCAAGGTCCGCAGTTCTGGAACTGCATATCGACACCAAGATATGTCCCGTGATGGACTACTTTGAGATATTCCTGGCAAGAATGACCATGAGCCGCCGTGCAGCCGTATTCTTGGGACTTACATTTCAGTTGATCATTAATGAAACACGACTTCTTTAGGCATGAAGATATTTCCACGGATAGAATATGTGCACTTTTATATAACATATATATGTAGGTTATTTATATTGACTCGCTTATTCTATAGTTATATAATAACTTCATGTGGAAAAAAGAAAAGGGGGAATTTTACAAATGAAAGGTAACAACGGGGTTAAATTCTTCACAGTTATAGTAATCATTGGAGTTTTAACCTATCTTGCAGCTTTCGGGGCCAATATCTTCGGGTGGAGAATACCGGGCGCCTCGGATATAAGGCCAGGGATAGACATCCAGGGAGGCATTCATGCGACACTGTTTGCCGAGACCCCGGATGGGAGCAAGCCATCCGGTGACGATCTGGAGAAAGCCAAGGTCATCATGGGTAAAAGGCTTGACAATAAAGGAATCCTCGACAGAACAATAACTACGGACAAAGTCAATAACCGTATCATCATTGAAATCCCCTGGAAAAAAGGTGAAAAGGACTTCAACCCCCAGAAGGCTATTGACGAATTGGGCAAGACAGCTTTACTGACTTTCCAGGAAGTCGATGAAACGAAAAGAGACGAAGCAGGAAACTATCTGCCCACGGGTAAGATTGTACTGCAGGGAACACAGGTTACCGATGCAAGCGTGGCCAACGATCCCCAAAGCGGCATTGTGGTCCAGTTGAAGCTGAACAGCGAAGGAGCAAAGAGCTTCGAAGAGGCTACAGGCAGGTTGATCGGAAAGCCCATTGCCATATTCATGGACGAGCAGTTGATTTCCTGGCCTACGGTCAACTCCAGAATCAGTGGAGGAAGCGCCATCATCACCGGCCAGAAGACGATGGCAGAAGCCTCGGAGCTGGCTGCGGTCATCCGTTCCGGTTCACTGCCTTTCAAGCTTGAAGCAAAGGAAGTCACCTCCATCAGCCCCACCCTTGGAGAGGGAGCTTTGAAGGTCAGCATTGACGCGGCAATTGTAGCCTTTGTGCTGGTATGCCTGTTCATGCTTGCATACTACAGACTGCCCGGCATCCTGGCAAACATAGCGCTTCTGGCGCACACCGTGATACAGCTGCTGGTTATTTCCTGGCTGGGTATCACCATGACTTTGCCCGGTATCGCAGGTATCATACTGACCATCGGTATGGGTGTTGATGCCAACGTAATCATATTTGAAAGAATAAAGGAAGAAATCAGAAGCGGCAAGACCCTGAGAGCTGCCATTGATGTGGGCTTCAAGAGGGCTTTTGCAGCGGTATTCGATGCCAACATGACCACCTTGATAACGGCGGTTGTACTTTATATATTCGGTACTGGCCCCATCAAAGGCTTTGCCATTACCCTGGGACTGGGTGTTGCACTAAGCTTCCTGACGGCGGTAACGGTATCAAGAATAATGTTAAAATCTGCAGCGGACCACGATATAGCCAAGCACCACTGGCTGTATGGCGTATAAGGAGGGTGTTGGCGTGATAGACATAATCGGTAAAAGAAAATATTTCTTTGCTTTATCCATATTAATCGTTTTGGTTGGTGTGATCTCCTGGTTTGCTTTTGGAGGAATGAACGGCGGATTTAGGACGGACATCCAGTTTGAAGGCGGTACCATCCTCCAGATCCAGATGAACGACAGTAACTATGACACAAACAAGGCGGCGGAAATTGTTAAAAGCACCATCAACAAGGAAGCCACGGCGCAGAAGTCTCAGACCATAAATACCAAGGAGGCGGGCAAGAAGATTGACCTGCTTCAGGTCAACATCTCCAGCAAGGATACTCTTTCTGGCGATGAGCTCAACAAGCTTGTAGCGGAACTCAGGAAGGAATTTAAGCTTCCGGAGGACTCCGAAATAAGCGTAAACAGTGTTCAGCCCCTGATCGGCAACGAGATAAAGTCCAACGGTTTGAAGGCCGTACTCTTGGCCTCCGTGCTGATCATCCTCTATATCTGGATGAGGTTTAACATTATGTCCGGCCTTTCTGCCGGTGTTATGGCGGTTTTGGGTCTGTTGCACGACGTAATGATTATGCTGGCGGTCTATATACTGTTCAGGATTCCGCTGAATGAGTCCTTTATAGCGGCGGCGCTGACGGTCATCGGTTATTCCATGAACGACACCATCATCATCTATGATAGGATAAGGGAAAACAGCGGATTGTTGAGGAAGATACCCATTGGTGAACTGGTCAACAAGAGTATCATCCAGACGCTGGCCAGGTCCATCAATACGGTTGTTACGGTGCTTATCTGTATCGTGACCACCTATATATTCGCTTCCTATCACAACATCGTATCCATCAAGGAATTTACCCTGCCCCTGATCATCGGTATCGCCAGCGGATGCTATTCCTCCATTTTTATTTCCAGCCCTCTTTGGGTGGTATGGAAGGAAGCACAGGCGAAAAAGAGGATTTCGGCAAAGGCTTCCAAAGTATAAAGATAACAGGAAATTTTTGAAGATACCGGACAAGCTCCGGTATCTTTTATTTGGATAAACTGTTGCCTGGGATGCGCACATGTGATATTCTTTAAATAGAACGGCGGTATCTTGTAGGACTGCACGTTGGACGTTTGAACTTGATTTTCCATACTGCTTTGATCCGTAAGGACAGGGACAGGCCACAATCGAGCATATGATCGGGATGGTAAAACATTGCTGCTGCCACACAGAAAGCAATATTTGAAGTCCCCGCTGTTTATGCATTTTACACAGGCTGTCCCTTGACCGGGTCAGCCTTATTTTAATGTTAAGGGAATTATGCCTTTATGCCCTTATCCGTATCCGCAGGGAGGTAATGTAAATGCAGCAGAAATTTACTGTAAGCGATTTTAAAAAGCGTAAAGCAACGAACCAAAAAATTACCATGCTCACGGCCTATGACTATCCTACCGCCAAAATCCTGGATGAAGCAGGGGTGGATTCCATCCTGGTGGGAGATTCCCTGGGGATGGTGGTTCTGGGCTATGAAGATACCACCAGGGTCACGATGGAAGACATGCTCCACCACATAAAAGCGGTTGTAAGGGGCGCAAAGAAAGCGCTGGTTGTTGGCGACCTGCCTTTTCTATCCTACCACCTGGGAAAGTATGAAAGCGTGAAGAATGCGGGAAGGCTGCTGACGGAGGGGGGCTGTAAAGCCGTCAAGCTGGAAGGCGGGGAGGAAGTGACAGAGGATGTGAAGGCAATCGTCCGTTCGGGAATTCCGGTAATGGGACATATCGGCTATACACCTCAGTCCATTAACCTCTTCGGCGGACATAAAGCCCAGGGAAAGGACCTGGAGACCGCCAGAAAAATACTGAGGGATGCCTTCGCACTGCAACAGGCCGGAGTATTTGCCATAGTCCTGGAATGTGTTCCCCACAAGCTGGCAGGCTTTATCAGCAGTAAGCTTGACATCCCCACCATAGGCATAGGCTCCGGCGCCGACTGTGACGGTCAGGTACTGGTTACCCACGACCTGCTGGGTCTGTTCAGAGATTTCAGTCCAAAGCATGCCAAAAAATATGCCGATATGGGAGGGGCCATTGACAGCGCGGTCAGAAGCTATATGGAAGAAGTGACGGGAAAGCTTTTTCCCACGGAAAAGAACTCCTTTTCCGTAGAGGATGAAGTTGTTCTCACCCTTGAAAAAGAACTCCGGGACGGGATGTGGAGGATATCATGAGAATTGTTGAGCGGATAAGCGACTTGAAAGCAGTAATAAGGGATCAGAAGCAAAGGAGCAAAACCATCGGTTTTGTTCCCACCATGGGATACCTGCATGAGGGACATATTTCCCTCGTCAAGGCATCAAAGAGGGACAATGACTTTACCGTCATGAGCATTTTCGTAAATCCTGCACAGTTTGGACCTTCGGAGGATTTCAGCAGGTATCCGCGGGATATGGAAAGGGACTCGAAAATGGCCGAAGACGCCGGAGTGGATGTGATTTTTGCGCCGGCAGTGGATGAGATTTATCCCTCCGGCTATAAAACCTATGTGGATGTGGAGGACATCACCGGTATTCTTTGCGGCAAATCCCGGCCGGGACATTTTAAAGGCGTTACAACGGTAGTGAACAAATTATTTAACCTCGTAGAGCCGGATAGGGCATATTTCGGGCAGAAAGACGCCCAGCAGGCCATCGTGATAGGGAAGATGGTAAAAGACCTGAACCTGAACCTTGAAATTGTGGTGTGCCCCATCATCAGGGAAAAGGACGGGCTTGCCATGAGCTCGAGAAATGTGTACCTGAGCAGGGAAGAAAGAGAATCGGCCCTGGTACTCTCCCGGTCCCTGGCGGAAGCTGCGGAAATGGTCCGTAAAGGCGAAAGAGACCCACTCAAGGTTATTGGGTACCTTAAGGACAGGATTGGTGCCCAGCAAGCTGCCGACATCGACTATGTAGAGCTGGTGGATGCCGGAAACCTGGACGAAGTCCGGCGCATTGAGGGAAAGGTTCTCATCGCCCTCGCCGTGAGGTTCGGAAGAACCAGACTGATAGACAATGTGGTAATGGAGGTGTAAACCATGTTTATTACACTTATGAAGTCCAAAATTCACAGGGCATGTGTTACCGAAGCGAATCTGAATTATGTCGGCAGCATAACCATCGATGAAGACCTGATGGATTCTGCAGACATCGTAAAAAACGAGAAGGTGCAGATCGTAAACAACAACAACGGAAGCAGGTTTGAGACCTATGTCATCCCGGGAGAACGGGGCGGCGGGATGATATGCCTGAATGGGGCTGCCGCCAGGCTGGTTCAGCCTGGCGATATCATTATCATCATATCCTACGCCATGATGGAGAGGAAAGAAGCCGCCGGGTTCCAGCCGAAAGTGGTTTTTGTGGACGAAAGCAACAGGGTCCTCGAAATAAGAGACGGTGAACAGCACGGAGAGAATGCCTGAAAATCCGGGGATGGAAGTGCATAAAAAAACACCCTTTATGTAGGGGTGCTTTAAACTTTTTTTAGGATATAGTCGATTAAAAGACTACCGATAATTACTTCTGCAAGAACTATAAAGCTGTTTTTTATCAGGTTGATTGCCGTGAGCTGAAAATACAGGTCAAAGCCCAGAAAAATTTGATTGTACGCCAGCATCAAAGTACCTAAAGTCAATATGGCAGCGAAGGCCTGGAAACCGTATTTCATTATCGACCTGGAAAAAGTGCTTATCTTTCCCAGCTCAATAACTATTTTTTCCAATCTTTTTGCTATATTGGATTGCATTACCCCCATACACCCTTTCTAAAATGACCTCATTTAATCCGTTAAAAAGCAAATCAGTTAACTAATGTTAACATAAAGTATAACCACTTTCAATTAAAAATGTTTACCAGTGGTAAAATGTAAAAATTATGCTTTTTAAAATTTATGTGATATAATATCTGCTAAGGTAGATGTTATATCACTGCGCGGGAATTTATGCCCGTGCCAAATTTTCGGCTGGCGCCGAAACGCACAGACTTAATACGGGGACAGTTCTCAACTTTCTTTGCCGTGAATGTAAAAATTGAGGACTGTCCCCAAAAAAAGAATTCATGATATAATAACCGTAGAGACGCTTATGGCGGTTATTATATGAATTAATGCGCGTGCAAGATTTTCGGCGGTGCCGAAATGCACTCGCGCAATTATATCATGAACCCTTTTGAGTTCATGATATAATATTTTTATGTAAAGAGAGTGGCGACGATTTGCAATGGAAAGCAACGGGGATGACACAGTGAATTAAGTTTATGGATTCCAGGAGTTATTTATGAGAAAAGTAACTGTAAACGTTTATGAAAGTGAACCGGGCATGAAGATGGCGGAAACCATCTTCAATGAATATGGCGGAACGATTGTGGGAGAGAATACCATACTGGATGCCCACCTTATAAACAAGCTTAAAAACCTGGATATTAACAAAGTAAAGGTATACCTGGAAACGGAGGATGTCATAATATCGAACAACTCCGAGGTGTTCAGGGTGCAGTACAATGAAAACGTAGAGGTCGTTAAAACGGTACTGCATGATATTTCCGTGGGTAAAACCATCGATGTGGGCAGGGTGAATAACGTATCCGACTCTATTTTTGTCAAAATCAATGAAAACAGGGATATCGTGAGCTGCATCAATCAAATCAGGAGTGTGGACGAATACACCTACGCGCACAGCGTAAATGTTTCCCTGATTTCCATGCTTATAGGCAAATGGCTGAAGTTCAGCCATGACAAGGTAAAGCTTCTTTTGCAGTCGGGACTGCTGCACGACATCGGCAAAGGGAAAATCCCACCCGAATTGTTGAACAAGCCTGGCGCGCTGACTCCTGCCGAATATGAAGAAATGAAAAAGCATGCACTGTACGGTTACCGCTTATTGGAGGGGAACAGTGAAATAAGCAGGGACGTGGCTTTTGGCGTGCTGATGCACCATGAACGTGAGGACGGCTCCGGCTATCCTGTCGGGGTCATGGGAAATCAAATTCATGAATTTGCGAAAATAATTGCTGTGGCGGACATATACGATGCGATGACGTCCAATAAGGCTTACCGGGCTAAAGAATCTCCTTTCGAGGTCTTTGAACTGATGGAGGAGAGTACTTACGGCGTACTGGACCACCGGGTTGTGACAACCTTCCTGGCCAACATCGCGGCTTATTATATCGGAGATCTGGTAATGTTGAACAATAACGAAGTCGGAGAGATCATTTATATTAATCCCAGGCATGTGTCAAGACCCCTGGTAAAGTCCGGAGAAAAGTTTTATGATCTTTCCAAGGAACGCAGCATTAAAATTATAGAGCTTTTCTGACAGGAATAGAAGTATCTATACGAAATGTAAAATACAGGTATAATTGCCTGTATTTTTATTTTCTCTTTTTTAACCATACTTCGACTTTTATAGCTAAGCATTTCATGTTTTCTGCAGTGGTGTTGTCGAATATTCTAAAAGCCTCCGGTTTTGTGACGAAATCTTTTGATAGGAATGGGACAGGTTATATTGTATAATGTGCTTGGAAATTCTGAAAAGGGGGCTAGATATAGTATGATTAACAAGTATCTGGAAAGAAAAGTGGAAATGCTGCCTGAAGAGACAACAGGAACCGCAAGTGATTTTGAACTCGAATACTATCTGCTTGAAAGTGAAGTGAACGAACTGGCCGAGCTGGCGGGGAAAACGGTCTATGGCATAGAAATAGTAAAAAGAAACGGCAATGGAAGCCTGGAAAGCGAACTGATCAGAAATTTTTCCTGCTGCATGGAGAATACCAGGGACCTGCTGACAAAACTGGCCGAACATACCGTCACTCCTGTGGGACTTCATTTTATACTGGACGATATGATGGGAGTATAAAACCCATCCTATTTCTATTCCCTGCCGCCTTTCCTTTTAAGTATAAAAACTATATAATGTAATAAAATACAGGTTATGCTTATTGATGCAGGAGGACCAGTTATGCGGATTAGGGAGGAAAGGGAAGCCCTGGAGGAAATGCTGCTGTCACCGTATGCCAGGCTTAGTAAGGACTCCAGGGGGAGGCAGCGTGAAGAGGACAAATGCGACATAAGAACGGACTTTCAGAGGGATAGGGACCGGATTATTTATTCCAAGGCCTTCCGGCGGTTGAAGCACAAAACCCAGGTTTTCATTTCTCCGGAGGGAGATCATTATAGAACAAGGCTGACACATACCCTGGAGGTTTCCCAGATCGCCAGGACCATCGCCAGGAGCCTGAGGCTCAACGAAGACCTTACAGAGGCAATTGCCCTTGGGCATGACCTGGGCCATACTCCTTTCGGACATGCGGGAGAGAGGGTATTGAACTCGGTTTGCCCCCACGGCTTCAAGCACAACGAGCAGAGCATCCGTGTGGTGGAGGTGCTGGAGAAGGGAGAAGGCCTGAACCTGACCTGGGAGGTAAGGGACGGAATAAAAAACCATACGGGAGATTCCATGGCAGCCACCCTTGAAGGCCAGATCATCAAATACGCCGACAGGATCGCATATATTAATCATGACATCGAAGATGCCATCCGGGGCAGTGTGATTTCGGAAGGGGACCTGCCCGCCGAATGTGTCCGTGTGCTTGGCGACAGGTCCAGTGCCAGAATCAACAATATGATCGTGAACATCATTGAAAACAGCCGGGAAACAGACAAGATAAAAATGAGCGAAGAGTTTTCCGAGGCCACAAAAGAACTGAGAAATTTTATGTTCAAGCACGTTTATGTGGATTCCATCGCAAAAAAGGAAGAGAAAAAGGCGGACAATATTATCAAGGAATTGTACTTTCATATAAAAAATTCACCGGAGCTCCTGCCGGAGGAAGCGGCCGGGATGCTGGAAAAATTTGATCTGGACAGGGTGGTTTGCGATTATATCGCTGGGATGACGGACCGCTACGCAGTAAAGAAATTCAACGACATATTCATCCCGGCTTCCTGGAGCCTGTAATGGACACTCCCTTCCGAGGGGGTGTTTTTTTTGCAAATAAATCATGATGTATTGAAATTTTGGAAATAATATATATTAAATTAAGCAGCTTTATGTGTGCAGCAAACGATATTTCTCATCTCAAAATCACTATGGGGATGGGATTTTATTTTAAAAAAAATATTTATTTAATAAAAAAAGAAGGAATATTAACAAATATGTCGAAGAATTATTATCTAGAAAAGAGACCATTTGCACGATTTAAAAATGGGTTTTGCTTTTGAGAGTAAAGGATGATCGATGTATAATTTCTATACCGATGAAATAATTGAAGAAGTCAGGATTAACAATGACATAGTAGATGTAATTTCCGAATACATAAAGCTTGAGAAGAAAGGAAAGGATTATTTCGGGCTCTGCCCCTTCCACAAGGAGAAGACTCCGTCTTTCAGCGTAGTGCCTGGGAAACAGATTTTTTACTGTTTTGGATGCGGTAAGGGCGGTAATGTTATCCAGTTTGTGATGAATTCCGAAAACCTGGACTTTATCGAAGCTGTGAAGTTTCTTGCGGACCGTGCCAAAATCCAGCTCCCCGAAGGGGAAAGCCAGGAGGAACAGGAAAAGGCCAGGCTGAAGCAGGAAATAATCAAGATAAACACCGAAGCGGCAAGGTATTTTTTTAACGTACTGAATTCGAGTACAGGTGAAAAAGCCAGACTGTATCTGAAAAACAGAAGGCTGGGGGACCAGACACTGAGAAGGTTTGGCATGGGCTTCTCACCGGAGGATTGGGACGGTGTTTACAAGCATTTGCTGGACAAAGGTTTTAATGAACAGGCGGTTTTCAGCAGCGGCTTGATCCTCAGGAATAAGAACGGCGGTTACTATGACAGGTTCCGGGGAAGAATCATGTTCCCCATTTTCGATATACGCGGCAATGTGATTGGCTTTGGCGGAAGGGTTATGGATAACTCCCTTCCCAAATACATGAATTCTCCCGAAACACCGGTATACAACAAGGGTAGAAACCTGTATGCCATGAATCTGGCGAAAACCTCCGGTCAAAAAAGACTGGTCATCGTGGAAGGTTATATGGATGTCATATCCCTTCACCAGTGTGGCATAATAAATACCGTGGCATCCCTGGGAACCGCATTGACGGAGAGCCAGGGGAGGATATTGAAGAAGTATGCCGAAGAAATAATCATATCCTATGATGCCGACACTGCGGGACAAGCCGCAACCATGCGGGGACTGGACCTGCTGAACGACATCGGCTGTCATGTGAAAGTGTTGATTGTTCCGGAAGGGAAGGATCCGGACGAATTCGTCAGGAAGAATGGACCGGATGCATTCCGGGGACTGATGGACGAGGCATTATCCTTAATTGAATATAAGGTAATGATTCTTAAAAAGCAGATCAATACCGAATCCATCGAAGGGAAAATAAACTTTCTGAATAAGCTGGCAGATTTGCTGGTGAAAGTTGAAAACGGCATTGAAAGGGAAATGTATGTAAAGAAATTGGCCAGGGAATATAGTATTTCGGAGGAATCAATCCTGTCCGAGATATTCCGGAGGACAAGGCCTAAAAACAGCTTCCGGAATACGGCGCAAAGTATTGAGGGCGCTGTAAGGCGTGAAAAGGCCAGGCCCAAGGATAGCGAAGATGAAAAGCTGATGCAGGAGGAAAGGCTCCTTTTGGCCCTTTTGTGTACGGATAACACTCTGTTCAAAACGGTGAAAAGCAGATTTTCTCCCGGAGACTTTCTGAGTGAGGCCAACCGGAAGGTGGCAGAGCTTGTATACCTGAAGCTGGAAGAAAACAAAGGGATCGTGGAAGGGGAACTGTTCAGCATATTGGAAGCCGGAGCGGCCGCCGAATTTGCCGCCGTGATTCAAAAACAGTGCAACTTTGATGATAATAATAAGGCAGTATTGGATATAATTAAAAGAATAGAAATTTATAAGCTGACAAAGAGAAAACAGGAGATATTTGAGATATTGAAAAGCCAAAGCGAAATGACAGAGGGAGATGTTGAAAAATTAAAGCTAGAGTTGAAAACCTTACTTACTGTTATGAAAAGGATTTGAATACCAGGTTCGTAGAAAGGAGGGGTAACAAGTGAAGACGAATATAGAGGCAAGAAAAGCTGTTTTGAAGGATCTCATAGAAAAGGGCAAGTCCAAAGGCATGCTTACCTATAAGGAAATCATGGATGCTTTTGAAGAAATTGAGCTGGAGCCCGACCAGATAGAGAAGATTTATGAGACCGTAGAAAACATGGGCATTGATGTGGTTGGAGATATCGAATCCGAAATGGAAGACATCCAGCTCACTGAAGAAGACCTTGAATTGACCATTCCGGAAGGCATAAGCATCGACGATCCGGTTCGGATGTATTTGAAGGAAATAGGAAAAGTACCCCTTTTATCTGCCGATGAAGAGATAGAACTGGCCAAAAGGATGGAAAAAGGCGACACCGAAGCCAAAAGAAGGCTTGCAGAGGCAAATCTGAGGCTGGTGGTCAGCATTGCCAAAAGATATGTGGGAAGGGGCATGCTGTTCCTTGACCTGATACAGGAAGGCAACCTTGGATTGATCAAGGCCGTGGAAAAATTCGACTATAGAAAAGGCTATAAATTCAGCACCTAAGCTACCTGGTGGATCAGGCAGGCAATCACCAGGGCCATCGCCGACCAGGCCAGAACCATAAGGATACCGGTTCATATGGTGGAAACCATAAACAAGCTGATCCGGGTTTCCAGGCAGCTGCTTCAGGAACTGGGAAGAGAACCTTTGCCTGAAGAAATTGCCAAGGAAATGAATATGTCTGTAGACAAGGTCAGGGAAATAATGAAAATTTCCCAGGAGCCCGTATCCCTTGAGACTCCCATTGGTGAAGAAGAGGACAGCCATCTGGGAGACTTCATCCCTGACGACGATGCTCCGGCTCCCGCAGAGGCGGCAGCTTTTACATTGTTGAAGGAGCAGCTCATCGATGTTCTGGATACTCTCACGGCAAGAGAGGAAAAGGTGCTCCGGCTGAGGTTCGGTCTGGATGACGGAAGGGCCAGGACCCTTGAAGAGGTGGGCAAAGAGTTCAACGTAACCAGGGAGAGAATACGGCAGATTGAGGCCAAAGCTCTTAGAAAGCTGAGGCACCCAAGCAGGAGTAAAAAATTAAAGGATTATTTGGACTAACTCGATTCTATAAAATCGAGTTTTTCTTTTTTTGATGACGATACCGTTTAAGGAAGTTATATTTTAACTGTTCCTGAAGGCGGATAAAAAGGAAGCTTTCATGAAAAAATATAACTATATCGACAGAAGGGATGGGAGATGCGAATAATGGCAGAGAATAACGGTTCGGTAAACAAAAACGAAGTGGAAATTACAACCTATGACAGACTCCTCCGTGCCTGGGAAAATTCAATGGAGCTGGTAAGAGACTACGAAATGTATTCAAAAAGAATCGAGGATGACAATGTAAAACAGGTATTCAAGCAGTTTGCGGAAGATGAAGGAAATCACGCCACCAAACTCAGGGATATGCTTCTTGAATACAGGGAAAGCCGCAGGGAATGGTTTTGAGGCACAGGGCAGCAGGGCGATTTGAGGGGATTGATCCGGCGTTGCCGGGATAATGGATAAAAATTTGCTTATTCTCAGAAAAAGGTCTTGACCAGTTCATGATGTATAAGTATAATAATATTTGCGTCGCAAAGCGAAGCAACCAGACATTCCTCAATAGCTCAGTCGGTAGAGCATGCGGCTGTTAACCGCAGGGTCGTAGGTTCGAGTCCTACTTGAGGAGCCACTGGGGCCTTTAGCTCAGTTGGTTAGAGCAACCGGCTCATAACCGGTTGGTCCGGGGTTCGAGTCCCTGAAGGCCCACCAATAAAGCCGGATTATTCTGTGAAAACAGCAGGATAATCCGGTTTTTTCGATGCATAAAATCTCAATTAAAAGTACTTTTTACAAAGTGCAAGGAAGGATGTACATTAAAGTGGTTGTAAAAATTTTTTTTCAATCATTTTCAATCACAAAATAATCATTGCTTTATCGGATTCCTCCTGGCTGTTATATTGCCGGTAAGTCTATTGGTATTTAAAAATTCAATGATATTGCTTTGCGTAAAAGGGATTCGACAGCGCTTGCGTTAACCTCGGAAAAATCCTCTTTGCAAGGCTTGATTGGAACGAGCTGCTCGAAGGATAAACCGATCATGATTTGAACATTTTGGCGATTGGGGGCATGTTTACAAGATAACTTTCAAGCATTATAATGTGAACATAAGGATTCGAAATGATTTTTATTGAAGCATGGAGGTGTACCGATGACATTGAACGAGAGACAAAATATGATCTTAAATGTACTGAAGGAGCAAGACACCGTCATGGTACAAGAGCTTGTAGAATCTCTCAATGTGTCTGAAATTACCGTGCGGAGGGATCTGGACCTGCTGGAAAAAAGTAAAAAACTGATACGGACGCGCGGCGGAGCCAGGCTGGCCGCGGAGGATCCCCATTATCTGAACCAGAGGTATGAAATGCAGTCCACGATGAATCTGGAAGGGAAAAAGGCCATAGGCAAGCTGGCCGCATCCATGGTTCTCCATGGGGAGACCATCGTAATAGACAGCGGGTCCACAGCCATTCAGCTTGCGCGCCACCTGCACAACAAAAGGGGTGTGACGGCCCTTGTCACCGCTGTCAATATCGCAGAGGTGCTTGAAGGCCGGGAAGGCGTCAACACGATTCTTGCGGGAGGGGTTTACCGGGCGAAGACCGCGGCCCTTACCAGTCCTTTTCTGGAAAACTTTTTCACATCGATTTATGCCGACAAGGTTTTTCTCGGAGTTACTAAATTTTGCCTGGAGTTCGGTTTTTCAGGCAATGATTTTTACGAATACGGAACAAAAAAACTCATTTTAAATGCCGGGCGGGAGGTATACTGGCTGGCGGACTCCACAAAATTGAACGAGGAAGACGCCAAAGCCAACATTCATATTTCCAGTCTACAAAGCAATCACCATATTATCACTGACAAAGGTATCCAGCCGGAAGTGCGGGAACAGCTTGAAAGGGTTTGCCACCTGCACGTAGCACAATAACACGCCTATTTTAATCAAATACAAATTTTTATATAAAACTATCATGATAGAAGATAGACTATTTTTCTATGCCCGGTGACGACTGTGTATGGGAAAGGCTGGAGGTGGTTAAAAAACCAGGCGAGTATATTCGTGGCATTAATTGTCAAAATAATAACAAAAACTGCAAGGTGAAAAAAGGAGGAAATTAGAATGGCTGGATCAAGTTTGAAAAGGGTTATTACAATATGTTGTGCATTGATTCTCACCTTCTCCGTCACTGCTTGTGCTCCATCCGCACCTAAACCGAATCCGGACGGCGAGTCCGCGAAACCGAAGAGCGAATCGGGCGTAGAGGCTGCGAAAAAGACCACTGTAACCTGGCTTCAGTGGAAAAAGAACGAACTGGGCGAGGAAAAGTTCAATAAGGTGATGAACGCCTTTTATGCCAAGTTCCCAAACATTACAGTGGATGTACAGGATTTGCCCTTTGATCAGGTTCATGACAAGATTATGACATTAAATTCGGCAGGTACTCCACCGGATGTAGTGATTGTAAATTCTCCCTGGTATGTGGAGTTTGCCCACAACGATATTGTGATGCCTCTGGACGACTACTATAATACCATGCCTGACGATTTTAAAAATAATGTGAAAGGCCCTCTCTGGAGTGAATATAACGGCAAGCACTATGCGTTGCCCTTTGACACCGGAACGATCGCTTTATTCTATAACAAAAAGCTTCTTAAAGAGGCAAACATCAACCCTCCGACAACCTGGGAAGAGCTTGAAGCCGCCGCAGTTAAGCTGACAAATCCGGCGAAGGGGCAGTATGCTTTTACAGGCAATATGCAGACCGAACCCCCCACCTGCATTACCTATGAGGTGTGGCCGTTTATGCTCCAGGCGGGTGCGAAATTGGTGTCCAACAACACGGCTGTTTTTAATTCCCCTGAAGGTGTTGCCGGACTGGAATTCTACAAAAAGCTTTTAAAAGATAAAAAGGTTATGACTCCAGGAGAACTGACCGCCGGCGAAAAAGAAAAGCGCGCCAATTTCTCTGCCGGGAACATCGCATTTATGTTCGAAGGCCCCTGGGGTGTAGGCATCCAGCAGAGTGCCAATCCCGACCTTGAATTCGGTGTTGTCCCCATGCCCAAAGGCAAAACCACAGGGACAATCGTGAGCGGCGGAGGGATAGGCATTACCTCGAAATCCAAGAACAAGGATGCGGCGTGGGACTTCATCAGCTTTTTAGGCGGTGAGGGACAGAAGGTCCTTGCCGAAGTAGGGATTTTCCCTCCAAACCGCGCAGCCTTTGAATCTCCGGTAATACAGGACGATCAATACATGAAGGTGTTTGCCGAAGCCTTCAACGGCAATGCGGTAAATCCCGACTTAAGCATGCCCCAGTCGGACGAGCTTCGCAAGCTGTTTACGGTAGAGGTACAGAATTATATTACCGGAAAGAAAACGGCACAGCAAGCACTTGACGATGCGGCAGCGAGCTGGAACAAGATTTTTGCACAGTATAAGTAGCAGGTTGAACTGCGGGGGAGTCCTTCAAAGGGCTCCCTCCGCTAAATAATCTACTGACGGAGGTGAAGATGTGAAGCCTGTAAGAATGAAAACCCCTTATGAATATCTTCAGAAGGTATCCTTTGTTTCACCGGGGATGCTTCTGCTACTTTTACTTACGGGTTACCCGCTGATCAGTGTTGTGCAGATGAGCTTTTACAGTTATAAAAAGTACAACGAGCCTGTATTTGCAGGTTTGTTCAACTACGTGGAGACCATTCGAGACCCGCTCTTTTGGAATGCCATGCTGAACACCATACTGTTTTCTGTTGCATCGGTTACAATTATCATTGTCAGCGGACTGTTTTTTGCTTCACTGCTTTCTCAACATATAAATACAAAGCTAAGAGGAGCACTGCGTACGTCGCTCATGCTTCCATGGCTGTTTTCCAGTTCTGTCGTGGCTTCTCTCTGGGTCATTATGCTTAATCCCTTTGGCATTGTGAACTGGCTTCTGATGAAGCTGGGGATTGTGAGCGAGGTCATAGGATGGCTGGGAGATGAACGCTTTGCACTTATGGCGCTGGTTATAACCAACGTGTGGCGAAGCTTCCCTTTTGCGATGCTCATGCTCCTTGCGGGACTGCAGACGGTGAGCGAAGATATCAAAGAGGCTGCTGTGGTAGATGGGGCGGGACCTATAAAGACTTTCTTCTACGTAATTCTACCCCAGGTAAAAAACGTGGTTTTTACTGTTACCACCCTGCAGCTCATCTGGGATTTCCGGTCATTCGACCTGGTCTTTATTATGACAGGCGGAGGACCGATGAATAAGACAGAGGTGCTTTCCACGTTAGTCTATACCCAGGCATTCCGTTCCATGGATTTCGGACGGTCGGCTGCGGTGGCGATTTTCATGCTGCTAATTTTGATCGTGATGTCGTTTGCGTATCTTCGTTCGACACTAGGGAAGGAGTGAAAATAAATCGATGGGAAAAAGAATTCGCAAAGGTATTATCTATTTCCTTCTGATTTCCGCCAGTATCGTTGTACTTTTCCCTTTACTGTGGATGGTCCTGATTTCCATCCGCAACAACAATGAAGTGTTTACCATACCGACCCGGGTTATCCCCCGTGTGCCGAATGTCGACGCCTTCAGGGCCATCATCAGGAATCCTGAGATGGTCCGGCTGTTCATAAACAGTTATATCGTTGCAATCGCTGTGACGGTAATAAGCCTGTTCCTTGCTTCGATTTCGGGATACGGGCTCTCACGGTTCAAATTTGCGGGCAAGAAATTTGTGATTTTATACCTGCTTTTAACCCAGATGTTTCCCATGGTGCTTTTAAGTGTCCCATATTTCATGACCATTTCCAAACTTGGGCTGTACAACACGCATTCCGCACTCACCATGGCGTATATTTCCTTCGCGCTTCCTTTCTCTACCCTGATGATGCGGGACTTTATCTCCACCATCCCCGTTGAGATTGACGAAGCCGCCATTGTAGACGGCTGCGGCAGGCTAAAGGTATTCTGGCAAATTGTTTTGCCTCCCTCCCTTCCGGGTCTTATTGCTACGGGAGTATACACCTTTATTCTGGCATGGAATGAATTCCTGTTTGCTACCGTCCTGACGCAGGATATTACCGCCAGGACGCTGCCAGTGGGGATCGGCATGCTGATTGGCCAGTATACCACGCAGTACAACCAGATGATGGCCCTTTCGGTGCTTGCCAGCATTCCGCTGGTGATATGCTTCCTGTTCGTGCAGAAGTATCTTATACAGGGGCTGACGGCAGGGAGTGTTAAAATATAAGTATTGGAGAGATTCGAATGAAAAAACGGTATGATATCGTTTCCATCGGCCTGATGGCGTATGACATGATCCTGCGCACCGTGGATGAAAGCCTGTTCGCCAGGGACGCCACATTGCTTGAAGGGCTGGGCGTGTCCTCGGGAGGCGGTGCAATGACACAGGCTGTCATAGCGCGGCGGCTGGGGTGCAGGACGGCTCTTGTGGGAAAGGTGGGAGGAGACTCCTTCGGAAAAAACCTTATGAATATCCTTGCCGAGGACGGGGTGGATGATACGCATGTCAGGGTGAGCCCGGAGGATACAACCATGGTGACCATTGCTCTGGTAAAACCGGACGGAACCCGGAATTTTCTGACCTGGGAAGGCAGCAACAACAAGACTTTGTGCCTTGCCGATTTTGATCTTTCGGTGGTGCGGGAGGCGAGAATTGTAAGCTACGGCAGCTTTTTCTTTCTGCAGTCCCTTGATCGGTCAGGTTCCCGCATAATCCTGGAGGAGGCCCGGGAACACGGCGCAATCACTGTGGCGGATGCCGCAAGCGACGCTTTTGGGCAGGGCCGCGATACGGTTTTGGAAAAACTTCCGTTGCTGGATTACTTTATACCCAGCTATGATGAAGCAACGTATCTGACCGGACAGAAAGACTATTGCAAGATGGCGGATACCTTTTTGAATCTCGGATGCGGCAATGTAGTGATCAAGCTCGGCAAAGAGGGCTGCTATGTGCGTTCGCGGGAAGAAGGAAAGAAGATTGAAACTTACGGCGCGGTGGCGGTAAAAGACACCACCGGAGCAGGTGATAATTTTGTGGGCGGTTTTATGGCCGGACTCATCGACGGGATGGATATTTTTTCTGCCGCCCGTTATGCAAATGCGGTAGCGTCGGTAAGCGTTACGGGAATGGGAGCTGTTACCGCGGTGAAAAACAAGCAACAGGTGCTGGCGTTGATGGGTTGTGAAGAATATTAAAAAAATTCGAAGAAAGAAGTTGATAATTATGTCGGAATCTCTATCGCCATTAAAGGAATATTTAGTAGATGCCAGGGAAAGAAAATATGCATTGGGAGGATTCGTACTGTGGACCTATGCCTATGGAAAGACCATAGCCTCGGTATCACAGAAGCTGGGGCTCCCGGTGCTGTATATCATCGGAGGGGCGGAGATCGAATTTTTCGGTGGAATGAAAAATGCCGCCCAGGCTGCGAAAACCATCGCGGGAGAGGTGGATGTTCCGGTTATTCTCCATGCGGATCATTTTAGGGAATATGACGACATCTGCCGGGCTATCGACGCAGGCTTTATGTCTGTCATGATCGACGCATCAGCCTATCCCCTTGAAGAAAATATTGAAAGGACCGCCAGGGTCGTGGAACTGGCACATAAGTCGGGCGTTACTGTGGAAGGAGAGCTTGGCAGGATTGCAGGGTATGAGCAGGAAATTTCCGTTGCGGACGAGCAGGCCATGCAGACCGATCCGGAGGAAGCCGTCCGGTTCGTTGAGGAAACCGGAATTGACGTGCTTGCCCTTTCAATCGGGACGGTACACGGAGCATATCGCTTTCCGCCGAGAATCAACATTGAACGGCTTAAGAAGATTTACGACAAGGTTTCGATTCCGCTGGTTATGCACGGAGGCTCGGGTACACCCGAGGACAAGATAACAGAGGCGATAAACTACGGCATCACCAAGGTGAATGTTGCAACCGACGTAGTCACTGTGGTGGGAAAAGCTATCACGGAGGCCCAGAAGGCTGAAGGCTTCGGCTATTCAGTGGCAAACCTGTATGCCCCTGCCTACAAAGCGGTTGCCGAGTTCACCGAGCACAAGATGCGCCTGTTTGCGCAGAATATTCTCAAATAAAACAAGATGCGAGTACATTTGGAGGGGCCTATGAATTATGTGAAATTAAGCGATTCTTTACAGATTGCACCTGTGGCGATAGGGATGATGAACCTTATGGAGTGGGGCCTTGATAAAAATCAGCTGCTGGCCCGGATTGAAGAATACATGGACCTGGGGCTTACTACCTTCGACCATGCGGACATTTACGGCAGCGGGGAATGCGAAAGGCTGTTCGGCGAAATGCTGGCACTTAAGCCTTCTTTGAGAGACCGCATGCAGATTGTGACAAAAGGCGGAATTGTCTACGATGAGCCGAGACGGACCTATTTTGTGAAAGAATCCTACAACCTTTCAAAGGATTATCTGGTTCAGGCGTGTGAGCGCTCTCTTTCCAGGCTCAGGGTCGACTATGCGGACTTATACCTTTTACACCGGCCCTGCCCTTTGATGGACCCCGGCGAGGTGGCGGAAGCCATGGAGAAGCTGAAAAAAGACGGAAAGGTGAAAAACTTCGGTGTTTCCAACTTTCTTCCTCCGCAGCTGGCGGCTCTGGAAGCCTATACCGATATCCCGCTTGTAACCGACCAGATCAAAATGAATGTGAAATGCATGGATTTTCTGGAGAACGGCACCCTAGAGGACGCACTGCGGCGTAAAATGCCGTTGATGGCCTATTCTCCGGTATGCTCGGGCTCTCTCTACCGTTCACAGCTCAGCAAAGAGGATTTTGCCACAGTGGAGGTTTTGAAAGAGATCGGGGAAGAAATCGGAGCGGCAAATCTTGACGAAGTGATGTATGCATGGCTTTACAGGCTGCCGGTGCGGGTAATTCCGGTAACCGGATCAGGGAAACACGAACGGGTTATGGCGGCGGTGAAGGCGCTTGAGCTTTCGATGACCCGTGAGCAATGGTATGATATCCTGCGGGTCGCAAGGCCTACGGCAGTTTCAGCAAAATACAATAACATTTAAAGCTTGATATCCTGCTACTCAATTAGCTGATATGGGCCTCAATCACCCATATAATTGCTTGAAACCGATGAATCAAAAGGTTTCAAGCAATTTTGCGTTTGCAGGAGTTCATTATGGCTCAATCTACCTTCTAATCTTTTTTAAAGACTTTGTTATATCGAGCATATCTTCGATACTGCCGTCCAGGAGCTGCTGTTCCGTTATACTGGGATTAAGCCCCGGGCTGGTTTTATTTAATGCACTGTTATGGAAATTGGTGTTCGAGATGATAGTCTCCGAAGCTGCTTCAATATCCTTTGATTTTTTACCTCTGAAAGTACCCATGCCAAAGATCCGCTCCTCGATAAAATTTTCTTTTCTTACAGTATGGGCAGTTATATAATATTTATGTATTGCAGCGGGGGTATATTTTGCGGTAGTATATACAAAAATGTAGGTGAAGAATTATTTTGTCTGAAAAATATTGATGATGGTGCGGAGCGATGTATGGAATTGAAGGGACGGCTTAAGCTGGTGGCGGACAAGGTGCCGGTGTGCGACAGGATATGCGACATAGGGACGGACCACGCCTATGTGCCGATTTATCTTATTCAGAATAAAAAATGCAAAAGTGCAATAGCAGCCGATGTGGGAAAGGGTCCTCTTGCCGCCGCCGGTAAAAGCATCAACAGCTATGGCCTGCAGGAGTCCATTGAAACCAGGCTGGGAGACGGGCTGGAGCCCATTAAAGAAGGGGAATGCCAGGGTATCGTCATTGCCGGGATGGGCGGCGTCCTGATGGGGGAAATTCTCCAGCGGGACCTGGACAAGGCGGTCAGGGCTGATTTTCTCGTGCTGCAGGCCATGAATTCCCATGAAGTGCTGCGAGGCTGGCTGTACGAAAAGGGTTTTCAGATCCTTGACGAAGAGCTAGTTTCCGAAGGAGACAAGGTATACGACGTAATGGTGGCAAAGTGGACGGGACAGCAGGAACAACCGGAACCGATATACCGTTATATCGGAAAGAAATTAATTGAAAAGAAAGACCCTTTGCTGGAGAGATACGCCGCTAAGATCATAAGACGGCTTGACAAGGTCATTCATGGCATTAAGCAGGAAAACGGTCCGGAAAAGCTTTTGGGCGCCCACAAAAGGCTCAGGGACCAGATATTGAAGCTGAAAGAGGGTTTGTGACATGGGAGTGAAGTGCAAGGACATTGCAAATTATATTGAAAGCATTGCCCCTTCAAGGCTGGCAGAGGAGTGGGACAATGTGGGGCTGATGGTCGGCGATGCCGGCAGGGAGATTGACCGGGTGCTTACCTGCCTGGATGTGACCTCGGAGGTCGTGGAGGAAGCCATCGGGATGAAGGCCCAGTTGATCCTGTCCCATCACCCTTTTATTTTCAAGGGGTTAAAGAGCATTGATGAGGGTGATGTCAAAGGGAGGCTGGTACACCGTATTATAAGGAACGATCTATGTGTATACAGCGCCCATACAAACCTGGATTTTGCAGAGGGCGGCATCAATGATTACCTGGCCGGCCTCCTTGACCTGGAAGAGGTTAAAAACCTTAAAGAACACCTTTCGGATAAATTGTATAAAGTGGTGGTGTTTGTACCTGAAGAGAGCCTGGACGCCGTAAGAGACGCAATGAGCGGCAGCGGGGCGGGCTGGATAGGCAGGTACAGCGATTGCTCCTTTGCGGCAAAAGGTACGGGAACCTTCAAACCGCTGGAGGGAACAAATCCTTACATAGGCTCCACGGGAAAGCTGGAGAAGGTCCAGGAGTACCGGCTGGAGACCGTCGTTTCCCAGTGGAACCTGCACAAGACGGTGGATGCAATCA
Organism: Bacillota bacterium; assembly: GCA_023424965.1. Taxonomy (GTDB): domain Bacteria; phylum Bacillota; class Clostridia; order Acetivibrionales; family JAFADI01; genus JAFADI01. Next base: position 13,605 of record JAFADI010000062.1, on the reverse strand, counting down.
TCAAGGCCCATCCTTATGAAGAAGTTGCCTATGACGTGTATCCCCTGGAAATCGAAGGAAAGCAGTACGGTTACGGGAAGGTGGGAACTTTGAAGAGCCCCATGGAACTGGAGGATTTTATAGGCCTGGTAAAAAGAAAATTAGGCGTTTCCAGTGTGAGGCTGATAGGAAAACCCCATGGGGAAATAAATAACGTGGCGGTATTCGGAGGCAGTTTTGACGAATCCCTGATAAAAACCGTAAAAAGGAAGGCAGATGTATTGGTAACGGGAGACATCAAATACCATACTGCTCTGGACATGACGGAATTGGACATGTGTGTGGTTGACGCAGGGCATTATGGAACAGAGCATGTGATGGCTCAAAGACTGGCGGAATTGATTGGAAATGCCTTTCCGCAAATTGAAGCAAAAGCCGCAAAAGGGTCAAAAGATCCTTTCTGCATCCTTTGATACGCTTTGTCCAGAGGATGCATGGAAGTATTTTCAACTTGCATTATTGCCGGAATGAGTATATAATTATAAATCCTGTGAGACACACGGGATGGAATTGAAGATATAAATTTAAAAATAAAGTATGAGTAAGCCAGACAGTCGCGTATGCAGTGCCGAAAGGCCGTATATGAGGAAAGTCCGGGCTCCACAGGGCAAGGGTGCCGGGTAACTCCCGGTGAAGGTGACTTCAAGGAAAGTGCAACAGAGATATACCGCCTTCCGTTTGGAAGGTAAGGGTGGAAAGGTGAGGTAAGAGCTCACCAGCGGCATGGCGACTTGCCGGTCTATGTAAACCCCACCTGGAGCAACACCGCAAAGAGGGACGCAATGGCTGCCCGCCAGTCCCGGAGAGGTGGCTTGAGTTTTGCAGAAATGCAAGGCCTAGATAGATGATTGTCAAATACAGAACCCGGCTTATAGACTTACTCGTGCAAATACCGGAAACACTTGCTTTCAAGGCAGGTGTTTTTGTTTTGCAATTTTATGGAACTGCATCCCATAATTTTCAGTCTATATAATTCATACTTCATTGGGTAGGAGAACGACGATGGAAGCATCAACGAATAAAAGATTAAGAAAATCAATTCTCATGCTTGCGGTGATCACCGCATTGACGGGCTGCGGAGCCCATGAAGCAGGTTCGCAAAAGACGGAACCTCCCGTACCGGCCTCTTCCATACAGGAACCGGCACCAGAAGCCGCCGCATCCGCAAATGATGACGGCAATCCGCAGGACGATAGCACCGTCTTGATAAACAGTCTTGGTGACTTTTATAAAACCGGCCACAAGCTCGCCATTCAAAAACGGGGTGAAAATACGGTATATGAGGCATCGGAGCCACTTGCCAATGCTATTATGGACATCATGGGAAAGGCGGAGTTTTCGGACCTGGGGGCCGGGGATCCGGATTATTTTGACTACCGCTTGAAATTCACCGGTGCCAGGGACATCCTGCTGACGTTGAAGGACAACAGCTTTCACTTTGAGGGGGAAAACAGGCGGTATACCTTCTGGGGCGACAGCAGAGCCTTCTGGGACAGCCTTGTGGCAGACGGCAGCGGCAGGACCATTGGTGTCAAAGAAAGCAAAATAAAGGCCATGGTCAAAGCCTATCAAGAAGACATCGACGGTGACGGAAAAGAGGAGGCCATCCAGCTATCCTATGAAAGGGGCTGGGGGCCTGAGCCGAAAGGAGACCTGAACCTAAGCATCAACGGGAATCAAATCACCGCAGTAAAGGATATGGACTGGTTTACCTGGCCCTACCGGACCATTGGTGAAATGCCGGAGCTGTGGTTCCAGCAGGAGAAAAACGGCAAAGAAAAGGCTGTCCTGCTGATTTATTCCTGGGCCACCAACGGGGTGGGTTCTACGGGAGCGGTTCACGCTTTCCAATACATAAACGGCAAGATTGGGAGCATTGAGGTCAAGGAGCCTGAAAGAGTTATCCGGTATAAAGGGAACGGCAGGGTGGGCATAAGCTTTCCCTCCCTGAAAAGATCCCAGGAAGTGAAAGCGGATACGGAATTTTTAAAGCAGACCCTGGATGCAAACGGGACTTTAAAGCAGTTGTTTGAAGGGAAAGAGGCATTTTATCCCCACCCGCTGTGGTATCTGGTCAAGGATTATAACGGAGACGGAGGCAAGGACCTGTGCAGCGTATCTGCACTGTTCTTCACAGGGAGTGGAAGAATGGGCATCGGAAGGGAGTACGCCTATTATGAATACTCGGACAGGAAGCTGAAGCCTGTTCACGCCTATGTGCTTTCCTTTTACGACGAAGACGAAAAAAGAAAGTATTTAATGGAGTGTCTGTTTGATCGTATTCATCTAAAAGGATATTTGACCTTTGGAGACCAGGGAATCACAGATGAGGATTTTTTGTTGGGCTATGACTATACCGTAGATGAGATAAAGAATGCCGTAAAAAGCCTGGAAGCCGATAAAATTGTCAAACTTAAGGACGGAAGGATATATATCAATTATTAGCTGACAGCGCCCTATAAAAACATGATAAATAACTGTTTACATGGAAGTGCTCCATGGTATAAAATATAAACATAGTTAAAAAATTAACGCAGAGGCAACGAGAGGTTTTATGGAGAAGGAAAGCAGGATTGCTGTCATAGGAATTGTGGTCAGCAACCGGGAAGAAGCTGCCAGAAAGGTGAACGAAATCTTGAGCAGCTATGGCAACATTATCGTGGGCAGGATGGGCATCCCATATAAAGACCGGGAAATTTCCGTCATGTCGATTATCGCCGACGGTACCAACGACGAAATTGGTGCTTTGACGGGAAAACTGGGTAATATTAAGGGGATAAAGGTGAAAGTGGCCCTTACCTATTGAATTTTATAAAGATACTTGTTTTGCGTAGTCTGGGAAGCCTTGTGAAGCAAAGCTTCGAGGATTATAAACTGTTTATTCCGGTGTTTAACCTGACGGGCGGGAGGAACTCCTTACGAAGGGATCAAAGTGGTTGTGAAACTGCGTGATACTCTTCCTGCTTTTGTTGTCAGGAAGAGTTTTTAATTTTATTCAGGAGGGTTTTTATGAAGGTGTTTAGTGTCAAATTCATTACAAGAACCGCTTTGCTGCTGGCTGTCGTCGTTGCCGTCCAGATGGTGGGAAGACTGCTGCCCTTTAACAATTTCATCGTAGGTCCGCTGGTAAATGCGTGCCTGGTGGTTTCCACCGCCATGCTGGGCATATGGGGAGGACTGATTGTCTCCGTGGTTTCGCCCTTTACTTCGCTGATAAACAACCATGCACCCGTTGCAGCGGCACTGCTGCCTTTTGCTCCCTTTGTGGCGGTGGGTAACTTTCTGATGGTGTTGGGCTACTACCTTTTGAGAAAAAAGAGTCAAATCGCCGGTGTAGTCACAGGTGCCGTTCTCAAGTTTGCATTCCTCTGGTGTGCCATCGTTGTATTCCTTAGAATATTTACATTTCCGAAATTCGCCCAGGCGCTGCTCAAATTGTTCACCTGGCCCCAGCTGATCACCGCATTGATCGGAGGAGCCGTAGCAATCCTGGTGATTGAAGCCCTGAAGAAAAACATGGATATGGATAGTTAACGCGTTGTGTCAGTTGATATTCATCGCGGGTTGTGGTCAAAGAGCTTGTAAGGTTCGTTACGGGGCAAACCAATTCGCTCCGCTCAGGTGTTTTGCCTTATCCTTCACTTCACCGACAAGCTCTATTTCCCTCCACCAAGCGATTTCTATTCAACCGACACAATGCGTTAACTTAATGTATTATACTCATTTTCCAAATTGCTCTGAGGTCCGGGAGTACTCCTGGGCCAGGGAGATGAACCGAATTGTATAAATGGTGACCTGACGAAATGGATATTTTCTTATCGAAGGGGTGAGAGGTTATGCTTTGTTTTCCTTTAAACTCTTCCTGAGGTGTATATTCCCGGGAAGAGTTTTTTGATTAAGGTAAAGGAGGATTGACGGTGGTCGATTATATCAATGAAAACGAAATACACTCCATATTGGAGAATTCAAACAAAGCCGATAAAAGCGAAATAAGGTACATCATCCAGAAGGCGCGGGAATGTAAGGGCCTTGAACTGGAGGAAACGGCAAAGCTCTTGAACGTGAAAGACGGAGAAAGCCTGGAAGAAATATTTGAGGCGGCCAAATACGTAAAAAACAAGATATACGGTAAGCGGGTGGTGCTCTTTGCCCCCCTGTATACCAGCAATGAGTGTACAAACAACTGCTTGTACTGCGGTTTCCGGAGGGACAACAAAGAGCTTCACAGAAGGACCCTGACACTGGAAGAAATCGTAAACGAAGCAAAGGCCATGGAGGCCCAGGGACATAAGCGGATACTGCTCATTTGCGGAGAGGACCCGAGGAAAACCGATGTAAAGCACCTTACCGTAGCCATGGAGGCCATCTATAAAAGCGCCGACATCCGGAGGATCAATATCGAGGCGGCACCCATGAAGATTGAAGAATACAGGGAACTCAAAAGTGCCGGCATCGGAACCTATGTCATCTTCCAGGAAACCTACAACAGGGAGGTTTACAAGAAGATGCACCCCTCCGGCATCAAGGCGGATTTTGACTGGAGGATCACGGCCATCGACCGCGCCTTTGAAGCCGGCATCGATGATGTGGGCGTGGGAGCGCTGTTTGGGTTGAATGATTTCCGCTTTGAAGTTTTGGGCCTTCTCATGCACGTGAGAAGCTTTGAGCAGAGGTACGGCGTGGGACCCCACACCATATCGGTGCCGAGGCTGAGGCCCGCCATGGGCTGGGGACTTAAGGAAGTTCCCTATGAAGTCAGTGATGAAGACTTTAAAAAGATTGTTGCGGCCTATAGACTGGCGGTTCCTTATACGGGTATGATCCTGTCCACCAGGGAACGCCCGGAGCTGCGGGATGAGCTTTTGAACATCGGAATATCCCAGATCAGCGCGGGCTCCAAAACAAGTCCCGGGGGCTATAAGGAAGAAGAGGAAAAGGCGGACCAGTTTGAAGTCAGCGATCACCGGAGCCTTCCAAAAATGCTCGAGACCATCTGTGACAACGGCTATATTCCCAGTTTCTGCACTGCCTGTTACCGCAGGTGCAGGACCGGAGAGGCCTTCATGGAATATGCAAAGGAAGGCGAAATCCATGAATTCTGCCAGCCCAATGCCATCCTGACCTTCAAGGAGAACCTCCTGGATTACGGAACGGAAGATCTGCGGCGGAAAGGGCAGGCAATCATCGACGGGGCCCTGCTGGAAATCGAAGACGAAAATATGAGGCTTCTGACCCGGGAAAGACTAGCGGAGATTGAAGGCGGAAAACGCGACCTGTATTTCTAAAGGCTTCCGGCGGTTAAACGGCCGGGAGCAGCAAAGGATACGTACGCTGCATACAACGAAAGGAAGGAATAAATGAAAGCATTTTTGATTATTTCCGTCAATACCGCCCAGATGCTTCAGGCGGATAAGCTGCTCAGAGGCTCCGGCATTACGACCGACCTGGTGCCTGCACCGCCTGAAACAGGAACGGTATGTGCCATTGCAATAAAGGTTGAGGGAGCTGTTCTGGACAGGGTAAAAGAATTGCTGGAGGCAAATTCCATCCAGGTAAGGGATATTATCGAGGAGAAGAAATTCAAGCTCCAGGGGCTGCTGGACCAGAAGCTGGGAGTTGCGGTCACCGCCCGTTTTGTAGAAATTCTGAAAAGAATTGAAAACGGGGATGAGCCGACCAGGGAAGATGTGGTCTATATGCTCTCCACCACCAGGCCCAAAGAGGTTGAAATGGTTTTTAACATTTCCGACCGCATAAGAAAAGAAATGGTGGGGGATGTGGTGGAAATCCGAGGGGCCATCGAATTCTCCAATTATTGCATAAAAAGCTGCAATTACTGCGGTATCAATGCCTGTAATAAAGGCGTTGCAAGGTACCGGATGACGGAGGCGGAAATACTGGAGGTGGTGGACTACCTTCATGCCATGGGCATCAAGACCGTCATCTTACAGTCGGGAGAGGACCTCTCCTGGACGGTGGAACGGCTCTGCGGGCTGATAAAGGAAATAAAGGCGAAAACGGGCATGCGCATCACGCTGAGCATCGGTGAAAGAACCAGGGAGGAATATGAGACCCTGAGAGACGCGGGGGCAAATAATTTCCTTTTGAAAATCGAAGCCACCAACAGGGAACTGTTCAACGAAATCCATCCGGATGACGATTACGATTACAGGCTGCAGTGTTCCAGATGGCTGAGGGAATTGGGCTACATCAACGGTTCGGGGAATATCATCGGCCTTCCGGGCCAAACCCTGGAGGATATTGCGGACGACATCCTGTTTTTCAAGGAAATGGGCATCAACATGATCGGCATCGGTCCCTTCATTCCCGCCAAAGGGACAAAGTATGAAGACCATCCCCACGGAGGCATTGATTTAACGCTGAGGGCTGTTGCCGTTACAAGAATTGTCTGTAAAAAGGTGTACATTCCTTCAACCACTGCACTGGCGTCGCTGGACAAGGATGCCCAGGTGAGAGCCCTGCAGTGCGGCGCCAATACCATCATGCTTATCAATACGCCGGACCGGTATAAAAAGAGCTACCGCATCTATGACAACAAAAACATGGTGGATATGGAAGCCGCCCTGTACGCCGTTGAAAAGTCCGGCCGCAGGCTGCCGGCCTATCTTAAACTTGAGCATTGAAAGGGATGAAATGGAGCATGCGTATTGAGCACGATCTCCTTGGACATAGAAGTATAGAGGATGACAAATATTTTGGTATCCACACCCAGAGGGCTGTGGAGAATTTCGGCCTTTCGGGGCATAAAATCCATCCCCGCCTCATCAAGGCGCTGGCGGCTGTAAAAAAGGCAGCGGCAGAGACAAACAAATACCTGGGCCTTATGGATGAAGTGACCGGAGACGCCATCATCCGGGCATGTGATGATGTAATGACGGGATGTCTGGATGACCAATTCCCGGTGGACGCTTTTCAGGGTGGGGCGGGGACCTCTGCCAACATGAACGCCAATGAAGTCATTGCAAATCGGGCCATAGAAATTCTGAAGGGTGTGAGGGGGGATTATTCCCTTGTTCACCCTCTGGACCACGTAAACCTGTCCCAGTCCACGAATGACGTATTTCCCACAGCGGTGAGGATTGCTGCGATAAAACTTCTGCTGGAGGTTACGGAGCTTTTTGCAGAACTGCAGACAGTGCTGCAGCAGAAGGAGGAGGAATTCTCCGGAGTGATGAAGGTGGGCAGGACCCAGCTCCAGGATGCACTGCCGGTGATGGTAGGCCAGGAATTCGGAGCCTGGGCCCAGGCCATCGCCAGGGACCGGTGGAGGCTCTACAAGGCGGAGGAAAGGCTGAGGCAGGTCAATCTGGGGGGAACGGCGGTAGGGACGGGAATGAATGCGGACAGGAGGTATGTATTCCTGGTGATCGAAAAGCTCCGGGAGATTACCGGACTGGGACTGGCAAGGACAGACTATATGATGGACCCCACGCAGAATGCGGATGTCTTTGTTGAGGTTTCGGGGCTTTTGAAAACGGCTGCCGTGAATCTTTCCAAAATAGCCGGCGACCTGAGGCTTCTTTCCTCCGGACCCCGGGGAGGTATTGGGGAACTGAAGCTGCCGGCGGTACAGGCGGGCTCCTCCATCATGCCGGGGAAGGTAAATCCTGTGATACCTGAGGCTATCCATCAGATCGCCTTTCAGATCATGGGAAACGACCTGGCCATCACCATGGCCGCACAGGCGGGACAACTGGAATTAAACGCCTTTTTGCCCCTTATCGCCCACAACCTTTTCGAGATGCTGGATTTGCTGAAAAACGGCTTGAGAATCTTTATTGACAAATGTATAACGGGGATTGAAGCAGACCGGGAAAGGTGCAGGGAATTGGTGGAGAAAAGCCTTATCCAGGTAACGGCCCTGACGGCGCATATCGGCTATGAAAAGGCATCGGAAATAGCGAGCAGGTGTCTGGCCCTGGGAAAAAGTCCGAGGGAATTGATTCTTGAAGAGGGTATCCTGGAAAAAGAAAAGCTGGACCAGGTGCTTAACCCGGTAAATATGACAAAGCCCGGTGTACCCGGGAAAAAATAATAATTGCAAAGTATAACAGGGGGGAAGGCCATGAATTCCACACCTATGGGCAACCGGCTTCACATCGGTATTTTCGGCAGGCGGAATGCAGGAAAATCAAGTCTGATCAATGCATTGACGGATCAGGAAATCGCCCTGGTTTCGGGCGTAGCCGGAACGACTACTGATCCGGTATATAAGACCATGGAGCTTCTGCCGGTGGGACCGGTGGTTATCATCGACACGGCAGGACTTGATGATGAAGGCGAATTAGGAAACTTAAGGGTTCAAAAGACATATGATGTTCTGAGGAAAACAAATCTGGCGGTTGTGGTGCTGAATGCCCTTGATGGGGTGACAGAATTTGAGGCCGGACTGGTTAAAAAGCTCAAAAGCCTTGGGATACCTGCGGTAGCGGCAGTGAATAAAACCGACCTGAAAGAGCTGCCACAACCGGAGCTTGAAAAAATAGGCCAGGACCTGGGCTTGCCGGTCCTGGGGGTGAGTGCGGAAAAAAGGCTGGGGATAAATCCACTGAAAAAGCTCATTGCGGAAAATGCGAAATTCGACGACTCCCAGCTGAGCCTTGTCAGTGACCTGATCGCTCCCGGAGATTTCGTGGTGCTGGTGACGCCCATTGACAAGGCTGCTCCCAAGGGAAGGCTCATTTTGCCGCAGCAGCAGACCATAAGGGATATCATCGAAGCGGATGCCATTGCCGTGATTACAAAGGAGCATGAGTTGAAGGAAACCCTGGGGAGCCTTAAAAAGAGGCCGTCCATGGTCATCACCGATTCCCAGGCATTTTTGAAGGTGTCGGCGGACACACCGGAGGATATAAGGCTTACCTCCTTTTCAATACTATTTGCCAGATACAAGGGTGAACTGATGGAGATGGTAAAGGGCCTTAAAAAACTGGAGGAACTTCAAGCGGGAAGCAGGGTTCTGGTGGTTGAAGGATGCACCCATCACCGCCAGGCGGATGACATCGGAAAGGTAAAGATTCCCCGGTGGGTAAGGCAGATGAACGGAGGGGAGATTGAATTCGAATGGGCCTCAGGGACCTATTTTCCCGAAGAGATAAAAAAGTTTGATGCCATTGTCCACTGCGGAGGCTGTATGCTCAACAAACAGGAGATGCAGTACAGGATCAATGTGGCAAAAGAAAACTGTATTGCCATCACCAATTACGGAATGCTCATTGCCTATATGCAAGGAGTGCTCAAAAGGGCCTTGAAGCCGTTCCCGGCGGCAAGCCTGCTGCTGGAGGATATGGAGTAATGGTACTTTGCTACATATAATATAAGAGGCAATGGATTTTTTGGAGGAGTTTATGATTTACCTTGACAATGCAGCCACATCCTATCCGAAACCCGACAGCGTCCATCAGGAAATGATAAGGTGTATGAAGGAATACTGTGCCAACCCGGGAAGAGGCGGTCACGCAATGTCAATCGCGTCGGGACGTGCCGTCATGGAGGCCCGGGAGGTGGTGGGCAGCTTTTTTAATATAAAAAACCCCATGCAGCTGGTATTCACAAAAAATGCTACAGAAGCCCTCAATATTGCTATAAAGGGCTATCTGAAGCCCGGGGATCATGTGATTACAACAGGGATGGAGCATAATTCCGTAATAAGGCCTTTGAAGACACTGGAAAGGGACATGGGAATCGAACTTACCGTTGCCCGGTGTGATGAACTGGGAAGTGTAGATGCGGACGATATAAAAAAATCCGTCAAAGCCAACACCCGGTTAATTGCCGTAACCCTGTCCTCAAATGTCAACGGGATGATCATGCCCGTCAGTGAAATCGGAAGGCTTGCAAGGCAAAAGGGCATCGTCTTTCTTTTGGATGCATCCCAGGGCGCCGGCTCCATAAAGCTGGATGTGGAAGCCTTGCAGGTTGACATGATGGCTTTTCCGGGGCATAAGGGACTTTTAGGTCCCCAGGGAACGGGAGGACTTTATATCCGGGAGGGCATCAAGCTTAACACCCTGTTCCAGGGAGGAACGGGCAGCAGTTCGGAAAACATGTACCAGCCGGAGATGATGCCCGACATGCATGAAAGCGGGACACTGAACACACCCGGCATCGTAGGCTTGAGACACGGCATTGAATTTATAAACAGTTTTGGCATCGAAAATATGAAGGTTTACAGGCATGGCCTGGTAAAGAAGCTGCAGGAAGGCATTGCAGAAATAAAGGGAGTGAAATTATACAGTTCGGATAATATTAATTTGAACTCCGGTATTGTGGCAATGAATTTTCTTGATGTGGAATCCACTGAGGTCAGCTATGTTCTTGACAAAGCATACGGAATAGCCACCAGAGCCGGCTTGCACTGTGCACCGGCGGCCCATAACACTCTTGGAACCTTAAAAACGGGAATTGTACGTTTTAGTGTCGGCTGCTTTAACACAATTGAAGAAATCGACAAAACCCTGGATGCCTTAAGGGAAATTAGTGCGAATATTTAAAGGTATAATTAATAATATTAATTCTTTGTTGAATATTATTAATTATTATTAGACATATTCTGAGGGATGACGTATAATTAATTAAAGGAGGCAGATACTTTTAACTGTCTTCAAAGAAACTATATGAGGAGTGCGTATTATGGGAAGGGATACATTAAAGACCATCATAACGGTGGCTGTTCTGATTATCGCGTTTATGATCGCCATTTCGGTTTTAAGCTGGGCTGTCAGAGTTTTGCTGCCCATCGCCATCATTGTTGTTGCGGGCTATATTGTTTATAAACTATTTGCACGTGGCAGGGTCTAGAGTACTGAACGAAACGAGGATAAAAAATTGAGCATTGAGAGTGTCAAAAGATATTTTGAGGAAAACAGACCGGAGTTTAAGGTGATTGAAATCGACCAGAGCACTGCAACGGTTGAACTGGCCGCTGCAGCGCTGGGAGTGGAGCCGGCGCGCATCGCAAAAACCATGGCCTTCAGGCTGAAAGAGCGGGATATTCTCATCCTTTCAAAGGGGGACGCCAGGGTGGACAACAGAAAATACAAGGATGAATTCAGGGAAAAAGCAAAAATGCTAAAGCCGGAAGAAGTCCTGGATGTGACGGGGCATCCCGTTGGCGGGGTTTGCCCCTTTGGTTTGAGGAGCTCCCTTGATGTTTATCTGGACGTTTCACTGAAAGAATTCGATACGGTATTTCCAGCGGCAGGTTCCCCAAATTCCGCTGTGGAGATGACTCCGGAACAATTGAAGGAAATTACCGGAGGTATATGGGTGGATGTATGTTGAACAAAAGTAATAATCTGTTATAATAGTCTTGCATAGATTTTAACAGAGCATGATTTTGTCAATGAAAAGAGGGACTTGGATTTGTATTCTAAAAGCGAAAGCTTTTACGACGGGAATGGAGTCATTCGAAAGCCCGGTGAAAGTTATTTCGACGGAGAAGGCTTCTTAAGGGAGCCGGGAGAAGACTATTTCGACTACCAGGGAATACTCCGCAAGTGGGACGAAGAGTTCTTCGACAGTCAGGGCTTTTTAAGGAAACCGGGCGACAATTTTTATGACAGCAGGGACAATCTCGTAGAGAGTTGATGAGATTGCCCCTATCAGATTTTATGTTTCAGAACATTCGCTTTCTTGCAAGATAATAAACGGATACGGCAGAGAAGAGAACGGATATCAGAATAACCGTGTAGAAGGCATGGCTGCTTTCCGAAAAGGGGATATCCTTGACATTCATGCCGAAAAAGCTCGCGATCATGGTGGGTATGGCCATGACGATGGTCACGGAAGTCAGGAACTTCATTACAAAGTTTACATTGTTGGATATGACGGAAGCAAAGGCATCCATCGTCCCACTTAAAATACTGCTGTATATATTGGCCATTTCGATGGCCTGTTTGTTCTCTGTGATCACATCTTCCAGCAGGTCGTCATCCTCGGGATATTTCTTGATATATTCCGATTTGAGCATTTTTTCCAGCACCAATTCGTTGGATTTCAGGGAGGTAGAAAAGTAAACAAGGCTCTTTTCCAGCTTTAACAACTGGATAAGTTCTTTGTTCTTCATTGACCTGTGAAGGTCCTGCTCGATTTTGTTGCTCAGCTTGTCGATATGGCGCAGGTACTGGAGATACTGCATGGAATTTTTCTGGAGGATCTGAAGGATGAACCTGTTTTTAAAATAGGTATAAAAATATTTCACCTTGCCGTTGGCAAAGTCTTTGATCAAAGTATCCTCTTTCAGGCAGACGGTAATGATGGTTTCCTTGCACAGGACGATTCCAAGAGGAATGGTGTTGTAAACATTGTTCCCCCCGTCCCTGTCGATGATGGGAATATCCACGATGATGAGGATCTGGCCCTTTTCATAATCGATTCTGGCCCTTTCTTCTTCGTCCAGAGCGGCTTTTATGAAATCGCATTCCACCTTCAGTGTTTCGCAAACCGTATTAACCTCTTCCTCCGTGGGATTTATGAGGTTTATCCAGGCTCCGTCCTCGCAGTTGCTGATCTGTATCAATTCTTCGTTTATGGTTTTAAAAATTTGAATCATTTTCGACATCCTCCCCGTTAAAAATTTACTCTGGGGATCCGGACGCCCTGGTATTGTCTATTGCCTGAAAGCAATGGCATGGCACCGAAACCCCATGGAAATGCAAAGGATAAAATTATTGGTACTACTAGGGTCACTGTCCATGCAAACACCTCCAGATTTAAAGTTCCCGGACATGAAAAAATCCCTTTCACATAACGAGTGAAGGGACCCCAAATCAAAAGAATAAAGCCCAAACTCCACTCGTTGAGCTTTGGCACTATACAGCGTAGGGAATACTGACCAGCTACATTAAGCAAAACCTTAATCCGGTAGTGCCTGTTGACCCATTGGCGTCTTTCGACGTTTCCGGGTAGCAGCGTATTTCTGTATAGGAGCCTCACCTAACGAAGACTAGCATAACGTTGTTATTATACATCTTTACAACGTTTTTTTCAACAAATTTATTTGGTATTTATCGTGAATAATTTTCTCTTGCAACCGGCACCTTCCGGATATAAAATAGTAAACAAAAAGGCGGAATTTGGGACAAGGCGGGGAGCGAAATGATTAGGGTAAAAGACGCAATCCTTGAATGGACGGCAGTCATTGCGGTACTGCTGGTGTGTTTTTTACTAATGATAAGGGACTTCTATCGGAGAATAGTGGTTCATAAGGTTTGAAAGGGCTTTGTCAAAGGCCCTTTCTGAGTTTACAGAAAAAGTATTGCCTGCCTGCAAATTCATGTTTATACACTTATGGCGGGAGGTAAATACTAGCTGCAAAATTACATAGTATAGGGGGATACTAATGTTCAAAAACGTAAAACGCAGAAAGAGAATGAGCAGCTTTATGGTTGTAATGCTGCTCATAACCATGCTTGAAGGGGTCTTTCCGGCACTGGTGCGGGCGGATTCAGACCTGGGTTCCGGAAGTAATTTTATCACTTCGGTAAAGCTTGAAATCAAGGAGGGGGGAACCTGGTCGGTGGTGGACGCCGCCTATCCCGTTCC